>JARLGT010000105.1 GCA_031292615.1 Coriobacteriia bacterium
TAGCGGCCGGAAGTGACGCGAAGTGTGACATCGGCTGGGGACCTGGGTGCCAGAAACTAGCGACTAGGTGCTCAGGAGCCCAGAAACTAGGGCCTTGGTGCCCGGAAACTCAGGATCTCGGAGGGGTTGGGAGTTGGGGGGCGAGAACCCCTGAACTAGCGCCGCCTGAGCGAGTCGATTTCACCTTGGATCGTCATCGGCGAGAGCTCGTAGAAATCGAACGCGGCGTGAAGTGGCGCAATCAACCGGCCCACCAGTTCCGGTAGGGTGTCTCGCACTGCTTCGACTGGGTATTCGACCTCCGAACGAACGATTGGCACGTGGGCAGTTCCCCTCGCGAAGAAGGAACGCCCTACGCTAATCAGTCGGCGGTCGGACAGACCCGTCCAAGTTGCGCGAAACCTGACTTGGGCAGGGCCCTCGATGAGCTGCGCCGCCAACCGCGCCGAGTGCAGTAGGGCTTCGCCGACACGCCACACTGGAATGATGACATCGAATCCAGTTCCAGGGGGCGCGTTCGGTACGCCGCGGTCCTCCTGGTAGCCGCGGAGCAAGAAAGCCCGGCCGTCGGTCGCTACCTGCCAGAAGTCGCAGTCGCTCGGGTCTTCCTGTTCCAGAGATGCCAGACAACACGCAATAGAGTTTGTGCCGATCGGGCTCGGCGGCAGTACCCCGAAAGACTGCATCATCCATTCTGGCCAACCGGTTTCGTGCCCCTGTGCCATCTCGAGAGCGCTGCGAAGTCCGCGGATGTCGACCGGCGCGGGTTCTCCGACAAGTTGATAGGCTAGGCAGTAGGAGCCTAGAGGAAACCTTGCCGGGTGCTCGTCGGGAAAGCCGCCTCGGTCGAGAGTGTCCTTCCAAGTCTGCATGCTTGTGTGGGTCCACTCGTCGAGGATTGATGCCGGTAATGGGCCTTCCACAGGTAGAGGGCTTCCCAAGAGCACGGCACGTATGCTGGCCAGCATGTCCTCGCGCGCGTTCAGCACGCAGCGTCTAATCAGCCCATCCCACTCCTCCGGAGTCTGTGGCGATTCGCTCCGTGGTCCGTGTCGCCGTATGTAGTAGACGTTCTGTTGGACGTGCTGGTTGTTCGGCCCCCCACGTGCCGCGCGGACTGGAACGGCATGCCCTCCGTGAACCACCACCACGGGATACGCATTGCCAGAATCATCAGTCACGAGACGAACGTCACAGTGAAACTTGGGCGATGCATATCGCTCGACGACATTGTTCACGATGTCCTGCGAGTACTCGTTTTGCGGCCTGCGGCCAGCCCCAGGCACATAGCCCCCATCAGCCTCATCAAAGCCGATGACGACGTAGCCGCCTCCGTGGTTTGCGAGAGCCAGAAGAGCCTGAGCCAAGTCGGCTCTCGCGACTCCATCAGATAGATCAAGCCAGCCCTTTACCTCGATATCCAAGTCCTCGCGCACATGAACCACGAGGTCCCTGAGGCGTTCCGGCGACAAATCCATTGTCCAACTCCCCTCCTAATGCGCGAGCAGCCGCACCGAGGCTCATCGGAGGAGCAAGTCCCCCCGCAGGTCGCTTGCCCCCGTGAAGGGACTCCGCACCCAACTAATCGCGTACGGGTCCTGTCTCGAATTAGCCAGCTCGAGAAGTGAGTTGATCTCTGCTGCCTCTGGCGACTCGATGTACGGTCGCCTCTCGTCAAGCCAAGACAACGCTCGGTTCATAGCTCGCACGTCGAGTGGTTCGGCGTTGACCGCGATTCTGAGATCCCCGACGATCGAATGAATCAGCGCAACACGCATCTGCGGAAGAAGTGCGGGCAGCACGTCCACATCACCGTCTTCCGAAACAACGACGGCCACGCGACAGCCAGTAGGCAAACAGTACCTAGCGGCCGAATTGAACCTTGCACCGCGGGCAGGCGTACAAGCCTCAGTCGCCAACCCATCGAGAATCACTCCAACGGCATGACACTCCGCGTTGCCATCGCAGAGCACGGCGCCGTCGATCCCGGTCACCAATCGAACCGTCTCAGGCGATAGGGGCGTGGGTTGTACGGGCAGCGCTTGACCCGCAAGTCGGGATGCCTCGCTTTCAGCGTCGTTGGCAAAGACCACCATCGTTCCATGGCGTTGTTCGATAGCGGCACTGACGACAACCCACATGGCCTCAACCTGAGGCTCGGTGGAACCCAGGACTCGTCGTGCCACGTCTGCGAACCTTGCTCGGTCAACTCTCGGCCGGGGCAGTGAGGGGAGGCCGGACACAACACGCATGAGCACGTTGGAGTCGTGAGTGAGCTGCCAAGCCTGATGACCGGTGTACTCAACGATGAACGCGTCCTCGGCGCCCCAATCGAAGCCGGGCGCAACGTGAACAAGCCGAGTGATGACGTCACCTTCGCACTGAACGAGTGTCGAGTCGTCTGTCATCTCAAGCGCCTTGCGCGCCGCCCTCGTCACGGACATACGCACCGGCCTCTCAAACCGAACTACCTCTTCCAAATCATCGCGGCCTTGGCGCGCCAAGATCATTCGCCCCGTACTGGCCTCTCCTTCAAGTCTCTGTCCCGCGAGGCTAGTGCAATCGTTGAATAGCCTTTGGGCTAGGCCCAGCTGCCATCCGGGCGTGAGCATCAGTCTGTGGCCGGCCGCCCGAAGGAGAGCGTCAGGCGAGGCGGATACCTCGAATGGGCCGTAGCCTTCCCGGTCGGTGTGCAACCCAACTTGACACGCCGCAAAATATTCAGCGACCGCGCTATCAATGAGCGAGACTGCCACGCGCCAGTAGTCGTCAAATTGGCTGTTCTGTAGCGAGTAATAGCTCTCTACGACTGCACGGTCCAATTGAAGAACAACTAGTACATCGAATCCCCGAACTTTGACTGGAGCGGAAGCAAAGGATGTGCGGTCTGGAGAGCTGAGAGCCCCCAGAATCTCAAGTGCGGCAGACCGCACGGAGTCGGCCCTGATGCTTTCCGCATGGCGCTGTTGTTCCAGTGGGTGAGAGTGGAGTGTCTGGTTCGCTGGGTCAGATTCACGAATGACCTCAGCGCGCTCGTAGAAGCCCGCGAACTGGTCCCAGGTGTACCAGCAGTCGTCGGGGTCGACGACGATCGTCTCTTGGCCGTCAGCGGAACGTCCGAGTGCTAGAAGAAACACGTACGGCTGCAGCCTCGCGTCGAGCCGCTCCATGAGTAGGTCTGCAAGTACCTTCACGCCAATTCGAAAGTCGTGCTGCCAGCCCCAAACCACTTCCCCAGTATTAGCCACTTGCACCCCTCGCTTCTCGCCATTACCAAGAGCGACCCACTCGCAAACGTCCCGAGATCACGCACGCGGAGTTTCGGACTCGTTCTCGACCGCAGGGCCCCTGACCGATGCGTTCGTCCGCACGCGCTCCAGATAGTCCGCCGCACGACGGAGCAAGGCTGGGCTGTCCTTCATCTTGCCAAGTGTGAGATTGCACGGACTGCATAGATACCCTCGCACCAAGCCCGTTGAATGAGAATGGTCGACATCAGTTGCAGGTGCTCCACAGATGTCGCACGGCACACCCGCGTCCAACCGCGCCATTTCTTCGTCTGACAGTCCATATTTCCGAGATCGGTGCAGGTGTGCCGGGCACTTGTCATTCTGGACAGCGTAGCGCGTGCATCCATCGACAACACACCGCTTTGCTCCCAGCTTGCCGGCACGTTTCAGCTCCACGTAGTGCTGCGAACAGTAGCCCAGCTTCTCGGCTCGGCGTTCGCATCCGTCGGCAAGACAAGGGACGCCACCGAAGGCTCCAGCGGCTAGGGCCTCGGCGTAGTGTTCGCGGCACAACCCTCGCGCATGCTTCGGGCGACCACAACCAAGAGCGCTGCACTGTGCCTTGTGGAACTCTCCGCGAGCACGAGCGGCCGCATAGTGCGTGGAACAAAGCGAGCGACCGACGACCGGTTTGGTGCAGCCATCAACCGAGCACGGTGTTCCGAATTCGCCGTTCCGCTGCGCTTGGCCGTAGTGCTTCCCACACAAACCGCGTGCGTTGACGGGTCTGCCACAGCCATGCACGCTGCAGATGCTTCGAGCCAATCTCGTCCTCCGAGTCCCGTAGTCGTCCCCGTTCTCGCCAATATATCTCTTGAACGCAACTTCACGAGTTTCCACTGCGGCGAGTGGGATGCTGCGGAGCCGAACATGACCGAATTCGCGTCCCTGGCACTAAGGGGCGAGACGCCTTCGATGAGCTTGCTGGCGACATTTCGGACCGCAATAGAGGGCGCGCGTTGCGCTGAGTGCCGCACCGCATGTGGGACAGCTCTTGGCCATTCTTGAGGCATGTTCAAAGACCGCTATGAACTCCTCGAGCCGCTTCAGTCTCGTGGGACCCACGCTAGAAGGCGGCCCCATCAACGCATCCCGGACAATCGCGTCAACGGCTTGCATCACCCGCTGCTTGGTTTCATGTCTCGGCGCGCTACCGGCGATCAGCCGGTTCGTGGTCGACGCAGACACGCCAGCGGCCTCACGTATCTGGCGTGGCGCAATGAATCTCATCGCGGGAACGTAGTGAGTGAGAAACAGGTCATCGTTCCTCGGCTCGTATCGATTTCTGACCTGCACCGGATCGCGAACCAACCCCGCGTTCGCCTCGTCGAGTAGGTTGGACTCCTTCCCTATGTACTCGATTGACTGCACTTCGACATGGCGACGATGGAGCATCTCATTGCCCTGCTGCAGGCCCGACCTGCCCTCACTGTCTGCCATCTTCGTCTCGGGATGGGCGACGTATTCCCACGCGATGTCCGCGTACGCTTTGAGGGTCACCGCACCTTCGATGATCTCACCCACAGTGACGGGATAGTGCATGCCAGTGTGAATCTCCACGAACTCGAGTTCTCGCCATTTCGAGGCGTCCGCCACGTACGGAGCTACCAGAGTGAAATGCTTCGCGTCCTCGCCGAGGGGAAGTCCGAAAGGGTCAAGCTGAGCACAGACCATGAAGCTTTGAGGCGCGACCCGCTCTCGGAGGGGCTTGGAGCTGTTCGCTCCCTTGAACCACGACAGTTGTGCTGGCGAGCTGACGGCGAAGCGACTCAGTGCCGGTGCGTCGAATCCGGGAAGATCCGAGACTTTGAGCTCGATGCCCGCAAGGGCTGCTTCGATGATCCGGAACCACAGGTCGTACTGCCACCGCTTGGTTCCGACCTCTTGGAGAGGCACTGAGGGGTCTGGAATGTCGGGAGGCGACTGACCGTCCCTGTATGGCGGGACGAGGTGACCTAGGCGATGCGCCGACGCACGGCGCAGGATCGGGCGCCCGTCCTCATCGATGTTGAAGAGGGCGTAGCGCTTCGACGAGATCGCGAAGCAGTAGAGCGGTTCGATACGGCGTTCTTCCTTCGGATGTCCTATGCGGTAGTTCACCGATTCGGGCTCGAAGAGCGGACCGCCGCCTTCGTAGGGGTTTAATGGATCGAACCAGCTTGAGACGCGCAGCGCCCTCTCGACGAACTCCTCTTCGTTCATCCCCTCCGGCTTGGCAAGCGCCATGGAATCCGTGTCGCAGAAGACCCATGACAGCCCTTCGCGTGTCGCGAGGCACTCGGCAAGCGCAAGCATGAGGTGGGCACTCGCTGCGACGAACGTGGCGACGAGCGGATTGAAGTAGTGGCCGGGCTTCTCAACCAATCTCACATGTTGGTCGTACGAGTTCCCGTCAACGTCGAACGCGGTGACGACTCGTCCCTTGACGAAGCGTTCCACATTCAATTCCAGACCGATTCCGTACGCGGCAGAATTGGCGATGATCTTTGAAGCCAGCTGGTCAGCGTCAAGCCGGGCCGCAAGCGCGAAGTCGCCTGCATTGCGCGCGGCATCGCGTCGGATCTTGAGTCGGCACCGACGTTCGGTGAGCGCGCGGACGAAACTACCTGCGCGCGGATCGAAGAGGCCATCCGATCCCGGAAGCCGGACCTGAGAGAGGCCCGTTTGGATTCCTTGAGGCCGGAAGCGCCAGGCTCGATGCACTTTGGGCGCATGGCCGGTGAGAAGAGTACTCCCAAGGCAGTGCGCGATCGTGTAGACGTGCCGATGCGCACTGGACACGTAGCTCGTCGACACAGACGAGGCGCCCCGCTTGGTGAACTTGCAGCGCACTGGCAGTATGTCGCAGTCGGGTTCGATCTCGACGAGCGTCGTCAGATCTCCCCACAAATCGGGATCTCTGAGGCTTTCGGGAGTCACGTGATCGAGTAGTCGCTGTGTCGCCTCGGTCGCGTCTTCGACTTTGACGCTCTCGCATATGACGAAGTCCCAAAGACCGATGAGCGAGAAACCGGTCGGGTAGGCTGACAGGAAGTCGCAGCAGAATACCTGAGTGACTTGCTTCCTGATCTTGGTTTCGCACCGGCCACCGTAGTACGCCTCCATAAGGGCGGAAGTGACCCCGGGCGGCAGGTCGGAGGCCCGCTCTGCCCAGGTACGGATTCCCATCTCCTTGAAGTAGCCCTTGGCGACGCTTGCCGAGCTGTAGATTGCGGTGATGGGCGTTCTGCTCAGATTGAAGTCGAAGTAACGATCGCGCAGAGTGACGAAGCACTCCCACGTGGCCAAGACGTCAGTCATCGCGTAGTCGAGGTAGTCCTCGGTCAGCGTCTTGCCGTGGCCACCGCTGGCATGCTTGGTGTGGGCTACGCCGAGCAGGCGGGAGAGCGTCTCGAGGGAGTGCGATTCACCCGTCATCGCCGACGCAATAGTTCGGACGTCGACGAAGTGACCGCGATGGCGCGCGACGCTTCCACCCTTGTTCCAGTTGCGATGTTCAGCGCTCCGGCCATGTCCTGACGCGAGATCGATCAGCGAGGCGCGACGGTTGATGCGCTTCACCCGCACTCGTGGCCTCACTGGGTTCTCCGTCAGAACGTGAGTGAATCCGCCGCGCATGCGACGTTTGCTGCTCAGGGACCGAAGCGCAACGCGGGGGAAATCGAACGGGAGGTTGAAGCCGACGCAGAGCCCCGCGGCATCATCCACCACAGGGAAGAACACGCGGTTGATGAATCCGTTGCGGGTGCGAACCTTGTAGCCGTGCCTCTTAGCCCACGCCCGGAGAAGTCGCAGTTCATCGGGCGCAAGAGCATCAGGATCGTAGAAGACGCCGTGCTCCTGAATCTCATCTGTTTCGAGCACGAGGTACGTTCCGAACCGTAGGCTCTGCGCCTCATCGGTCGAAGTCTCGGTGTCGAACACGAGCGCGAAACCTGAGTGCGGCAAGCGCTGCCAGCCGGTTGTATCGGGCGACTTCCTCCCTGCGACTGCGAACGCGCGGACCGCGATATCGAGCGGCTCGGGTACGGGGACGTCCAGCGCGGAAGAGCTAGTCTTCTTCATCGGCGCCGTCCTCTTCTCCGCACGGAACCCAGTAGCGCGGACCGATCGTGGCGCGAAACTCCCGGTCCCTTGCTTCCAGCTGAGCCGGTAGCGGCTCGAGGAAGATGAGACCCTGCTTCACCAGGTCCACGAAGCCCCGAATGATTGCCGCGATTGTCAGCATCGGACTGCTATCAGGGTTTCGCAGGGTCTCGTCGGGCCATTCGCGCTGCATGTCGCTCAGTTCTCTGTGATCGTTGGCGTCCACCGTCATCGTCCTTTCGTCGTTATGGCGTCCTGCCACGTGGTGCTCTTCGGTTGGGGTCATTCCTGTCTCCGCGCGCCGACAGCGGTAGCAGATGATGTCCGGGGCGACACCGATGAGAGCGGCGGGCCGGTCCTCTCCGCAATTGGGGCAGACTGGGCCCGGCGCGCCGAGACGTCGCAGGTGTCCTTGGCGCCGCCGCTCATCGGCAAGCTTGCGTTGGAGGTAATCCATCGGCTCCCCTAGTCCTCGCCAAGGGCGTAGATATCATCGAAATCCAACTCTCCGCGATTTGCCCACTCATCAATGGCCAAGGGATCGGTTTCGAAGTAGTAGCCGCCCGCGGAGACACCCTCGAGCTTCGCAAGCGCTGAGGCGTCACTTGGAGGATGGGTGTAGCGGCGCACCGCGTCCCAGTACGAACCGACGAGCGAGCGCTGCCGCGAACTCGTTGTGCGGACGAGCTGCATGCCGTCCCGAGTGAGGATTCTCATTGGCACTGAGAGCCTGTCGCTCTTGGTCGCTTGGTAGCGCCCGGACGGCGCCTTGACCCAGGCGGAGGCCGTGTGTCTCAGCACTGTCTCGCGAGTGGTCCCGACCTGGCGAGCTGCCTCGGACGGAGAGAGATGTTCGGCACGAGCAATCGAAAGCGCGCGCAGGGCGGCCTGTCTGTCCCGTTCGAGCTTCAGCTTCATCACGTCAAACGCATTCGCCACAACTGCCCGGCGATAGGCGTCATATGAGGGGAAGACACGCCCCGCAAGCGGCCCGCTCTTGGGCCGGAATGGTTGATTGCGATCCGAACTCGACGTGCCCATTTCGGCACCTCCATGCGACTGGTTGGTGTGCGTTGCAACTACCTTGTAGTCCAACGCATTAGCCATGAGAAGCCCCCAAGAAGGGTCCCATGCTCAACTCTTTTGGTGTAAGATGTATCTATGGCTGGAGAGACACTGGGGAGATCAGGCGGCTACACGCCCGCGCAAATGGTTGCGGAGGCCGAGAAGCATGGCTTCAAGGCTTCTGAGCGCCTCATTTCCGACTGGGCAGAGCTCGGCCTGCTCGACGTGGCGGAGAAGTCCGGGCGCGGGCGAGCGCGCGGCATTGTCAGAACGCGTTCCGAGCACCAGCTCGACCTCTTCCTCTCCCTGCTGCGGCAACGTCAGCACGGAATCAACCAGGTCGGCACGCTGGCCAACGTTCCCGTGTTCATCTGGTTGAACGGGGGAGACAGTTACGTTCCGGTGCGTCAGATCGTACGCGCCCTAAGGACTTGGTCCGACCGGTACGCCAAGGCTGAGTGGTCGAATGCCAAGGGGGCCGCGCTTGGGTCGATCGCACCGTTCATCGACCCGGCCGCAACCGACGGAGCCAAAGAGGCCCTGCGTTTGGCGCTTGCCGCCGCGATGAACGGAGATGGTCGATTCGACCGCTTGCGCGTTGAATCGCTGCTGCGCGCGGTCATCGATCCCGAGGCAACTGGACGAGCTCCCGGGCCTTCCGGCGCCAATGTCACGCCCGAAGGCGTCGCCGCCCTGCTGGCTGCTCGCTTCGAAGCCCGTGCTCGCGCTCGCAGCGGCACAATCTCCGAGGCCGAGCTTCGGGATGCGCGAATGCTCTACCTCTACAGCCACGCGGCCTACGCAAAGGAGCAGCCGGGCCTCGCTGCCGACTTTCGCTCGCGGGGTCGATTCGCAGCACCGGCTCTGGATGAAGTCGCGAGCCGGGCGTGTTTGGATCTGCTTACCGCGGTCGGGCTGAACGCTGACCGACAGGTGGTCACGACGAACCAGGAGGCCGACGGGGCGGCGACACGGCCACCAAGTCAGTAGAGATCGCCCCCGCGACTGCGGACACAGCCCGGGGGCACGGCAACGGAAGGTGGGCTTCCGAATGCGGCTCGATACTAGCGCACCAGCGCGGATTGAAAGCCGGGCGGGCGTCATCGTGCTCGATGGCTACGGGATATCGGTCTCGGTTCGACGAGGCCAACTGGCCTTGAGCGATGGCATCGGAACGACACGTCGCGAAGGCAGATTCTCCAAAGCCACCGGCAACCTGCGACGCCTCGTCATCGTCGGTCACACGGGGGCGATCAGCCTCGAGGCGATCCGTTGGCTTCACGACGGGGGCGCGTCGCTCATTCAGATCGATCGGGATGCAACCGTTCTCTTCGCATCTTCTCGTCGGGGCCGCGATGATGCGCGCCTCAGGCGAGCTCAAGCGATTGCGCCCTACTCCGCGACCGGACTCGAAGTGTCTCGCGAGCTTCTTGTAGCGAAGCTTGCTGGACAATTCGATGTTGTGTTGACCTTGCCTGAATCAGGCGAGGCATCCGATCGGATTGGCGTGGCTGTGCGGTCGGCTCGGGAGGCAGGCACGCTCGACGAGCTCCTGCGAGCCGAGTCGGATGGCGCCACCGCCTACTGGGGCGCTTGGAGCGCACTAGTGGTTCGCTTTCCGAAGCGCCTCCTCTCATATCTCCCTGAGCATTGGCTCACATTCGGGCAGCGCAGCTCGCCGTTCTCCGGATCACCGAGGCGTGCCGCCAACCCTACTAACGCTCTTCTGAACTACCTCTACGCGATCTTGGAGGCAGAAACCTCCATTGCCTGCGCAGCGGTAGGGCTTGACCCGGGTCTTGGGTTCTTTCACCTGGACACGGCTAGCCGCGATTCGCTTGCGTGCGACGTGATGGAAGCCATCCGCCCCAAGGTGGATGCCTACGTCCTGAAGCTTCTGTCATCTCATACGTTCTCGCCAAAGGACTTCTACGAGGATCGCAAGGGCGTTTGCCGCGTGCTCGCACCGCTGACGCACGAGCTATCTGAGACAGCCCGGGTTTGGCAACTAGCCGTGGCGCCGATTGCGGAGCGGGTTGCGCAAATGCTCGCCGATTCGGTCCGGCAGGATGGGCCCGCGCTTGCCACCCCGCTTACACAATCGCGACGCCGCGCGTCTCAAGGACTTCCTCGTGTGCGCGTCGCAAAGCCGACAGGCGGCAAGCTCCGTGGTGTGTGCGAGGCATGCGGCGAGACCGTGCCGAACGCAGACCGACGTCACTGCGACGCGTGCGACGCGAAGCGCATTGCCGAGCAGGGGGCGGCACTTGTCTTACTCGGGCCCCAGGCCCTGCAACGCATGAGAGAAGAAGGACGCGATCCCGCGCACGGCGGAGCCCCGAGTCAGAAGCGCAGCGCCACTGCGAGGATGCGAAGAATCGCCGAAATTGACTGGGACCGGACGCATGATCTGGCCGACCCCGAGGAGTTCACCTTGGGCATCTTGCCGAAACTGGCTGATTGCTCACTGCGGGAGCTCTCCAAAGCCACGGGGCTGTCGCTCCGATACTGTTCGCTCATTCGCCGAGGCGAACGGGTTCCTCACGCCCGCCATTGGGCCGCGTTCAACTCGTTTGCCTAGAACTGAAATGTCGGTCCCGACTGCTATGCTTGACCCGTAGCGGCTGCGATGCCTCGGGAAGCGTTCCGCTCCGTACGACGCATCCAGCCCGCGCAGCTTGCCGATGCACCGGCCCCCCGTGCTTGTCACGGAGGGCACAGCGCGGGCAGCGGGGGGTCCACGCCGAAGAAGCTGCATCAATCGGGGAGCGGGTTTCTCGTGGACGGCAACACGTCAGCGACCCGTGCCGGGCTTGAATGGCGATCGCGTCGGGAGTAGAAGCAGGGGAAACGGAGAGGCCAGCATGGGCATCGACTATCGGCTGATTCGGGCAATCAACACCGGACGGTGTTTCGCTCTGGTCGGGTCAGGACCGTCGAACGAACTCGGCTTTCCGTCGTGGAGCGAATTGGCTGCCGGGGTCGTCGAGGGGCTGCATTCGGCCGACGTGGGAATTGACGAAGCCTCCTACGCCAAGTTCCTAGGTCAGAACAAGCTTCCAGAACTGTTCCGATTGGCGGAGCGCGACCTCGGTGATCGGGCTGAGCTGCTCCGCCTGATGGAATCGCTGACGGTACCGCGGCGGAAGGGTTCCCACCACCTGTACGACTACCTGGTGAGGTGGCCATTCGCCTGCTACCTGACGACCAACTACGACGACGAGCTCTCGGAAAGACTGGGGGCCGCAGGGAAGTACTTCACTGTTCTCCGCAATTCACGCGACGACTTGGCGACCATTCGTGAGGGTGTTACGGGGACCGTCTACAAGATCCACTCTGACTTCACGGAACCAGAAGACGTGGTAGTCACTAGCGAGGACTACCGTGGTCTCAGGCTAACCGGCCACCAGTACTACAGAGATCGGCTTCAGCAGGTATTCCAGACGTTCGACGTCTTGATCATCGGGCACAGCCTCGAAGACCCCGACATTGGGCTGGTCCTTGAACTGGCGAAGGAATCGGCGAGCGCCGAGCATCCCGTGTTCATGATCGTTGCGAACGCCACGAACGGAGAGATCGACGAGTACTTCGAGAAGTACAACATCATCGCCACCACATATCACAATGCAGAAGGGGAACGCCACAGGGGCCTCATCCGCCTGATGTCGCAAATCGACCTGTGGGTCGCGCCGGAGGTACCGGACCGTGTGCCCACGCACCGACCTGTCGGCGACGAGGAGATCGGCAGGGCAACTGGTCTCTTCTTGTACCGCAAGCTGGCACCCAGCGCAGACGATGCGCACATCCTCGATGCGGCCCTCTCGCCAGTGGTTCTTTCTGCGCTTGAGGAACATCGAAAGCTCCCTGGTATCTCGATTGATGAGATCGCAGCGCTGCCCGCGGTAACCGCGATAGCAGCTAGCGCGGGCAACCGTGACGCAGTTGAGGCAGCCTTGAATGAGCTTGATTCTCGTTCCCTCGTGAAGCAATACGATTCGCGCTACTGGATTTCCGAGTCCGGCTTGTCGCGCGTCGCACAGGTACGCGCCGTGCGACGACAGGTTGAGGACCAAGCTTTGGGACAGTTCGCACTGACGTTCAAGGAGGCCGCCGAGTCGCTCGGGGCCGCGGAAGTCACGACCGAACTGGCAAATAGCGCACGTGCCATCATCAGGGAGGCAGTCGCAGAAGTCTTCCAGCGTCGCGCTATGGCAATCACCAATCGAGTGATAGCGGGGCAATCGCTCGCCGCAGAGGACATGCCTGAGGTGTTCCGGGCGGTCAACAGAGCCTCCGGCGTGCTGGAAGATCGCGCCGTACGTGCCGCATTCCTAGAAGCGGGGCGTGATCTTCTCGTGACACCTACCGCCGAACAACAAGAGTATTTGGCGGCACTGTCCCAAGGCTACTTCTTGGAGCATCTACTGGGGCTTGATCCCGAATGTGCAGAGATTCGACGTGGGCTGTTTGACGACACCTTCTGGATTTGTGACTCAAGCGTTCTGCTACCACTTTGCGCGCTCGGGACACTCGACCATGAGTTTGCGCTTGATCTGTTTAGCCGATTCAGGGCTCGAGATGTGACGATCAATGCCACTTCGCGGCTGATGGGCGAAGTGTGGCGGCATCTCGAGTGGGCAATGAGCTTCGTGGAAAGGCATGGCGTCGACTCTATAGAGTTCATGACCGCTGCTTTGGACAAGGATGGCTTTAGGCAGAACCTCTTCTTGGACGGTTACATTCGTCTCTCGGCGCGCGGCGACGTGGGCTCTTTCGACGACTACGTCAACAAGGTTTGCCCAGTCGGCTGCAGCAAGTCAGGACTCGCTGAGAGCCTTGGGCGGTTTGGCCTGAACGTCCTCTATGAATACGACCTTGGCGACCTAAGTGAGCTGCAAGGCAAGATCGCTGCGTATCGCCAGTCTCGGGGCACGTGGAAGAACGAATTCCAAGTCATTGCTGAAGCGGAAGTTCTTGAGTACTCAAGGTTGGTGCTTGAGGGCGACATTCCTGTTCCTGGGATGAAGATCGGTCCGCCCAAGAAGTCCTACTTCATCTCACACAGCCGAGTCTTGGACAAAGCCAGGCGCGACATCGACACGCTGATCTCGTGGACGCCCGAGGCGGTCTATCGTCTGGTCACGTCGCTGCCGGGAGCTCCAATAGACGCCGCACTTCTCCAGCAGTGCATGCTTAATGACTACTACTACGCCGGGGTGTCGTTCATTGATCGTGCGAGCTACCTGCGGTTCTTCGGGCCAGCCATTAGCCAATCACGCCTTCAGTTCGAAGAAGAAAAGGACAAGTACGTCAGCGCCGCCAGCACGGTGGGCGCGGAGGAACTTGAGGCAGACTTCGAGGCCACCGATGACCTACTGAAGCCATTCTTCTCATCGCAGATGGGATGGCGAGTCGCCCGGATCGCGAAGTACAACGCAGACGCAGCGTCTGCGAGCGCAACAGAAGCTAAATTGGATGCCGAGAAGCGTATTCGCGACAACGACGAGCAATGGCGCGAGAAGGTGAAGGCGATTAACGCGCAGAATATCGCCGCAAAGCACAATGCCGCCGACCCAAAGCACGTGCGAAAGAGGGCGCGGCAAGCCAAGCGGCGGAAGGGCAAGAAGTAGCCCCCCAACCCCTCGGACCTGTTTGAAACTGGCTATCTAGAGAGGTGGGTGGACTCATGCTCCTGGGCCTGCCGGAGGAATTCCCCGTTAAGCGTCTCGGCGAAATGTCGTTCGGGTCGGCGGACGCCAGTACCGACGAGCTGCTGGAGCCGTGTTTCTGCGAAGTCGCGCCCATCAGGCGGATTCTCAGCGATGAGTACACCATCATTCTCGGCGAGAAGGGCGTCGGCAAGAGTGCCGTCTTCAACATGATCGATAGAGGACGCCTTCGTCTGATCACTGACCGCGGCACCCTGGTTCTCCCCATTGATGAGAGGTTTCAGTACCAGTCCATTCGCGAGAGTGTCCTCGCTCAGGTCAAGCCCTACTCTAAGAGCCAGGGCTTCCGTCATCGAGTCGTTTGGGAGACCTTTCTGCTCTTTCGGATGCTTGACTTCCTGAATGAGCAACTGGGCTCAAGCCTGCCGCCAGATCTGGCTCAAGCGGCAAAAGCCACCAAGATTCTCCTCGGCGGAATCGACAAACCCGACTTCACCGACATTCTGGAGAACGCCAAGTACGACATTGATGTGGAAGTGGAACTCGGGGCAACAGGGACAATCACGCCGAAAATGGGAGTCGGGGTTGCCAGTGGGAAGCCTCCGCACCAGAAGGCTCGGAGTACCGAGGAGTACTCGCTGAATGCAGACAAGTACAAGCGTGCTATCAATGATTTCCTTCGCAGCCAAGGAGTCTGTCTCTACATCCTGATAGACCGGCTCGATGACTTCACGTCCGACAAGAACTACGACGCACAGAGAACCATGCTTGAAGGACTGCTCGACTGCGAGATGGACTACCAGCGTTTCGACTCAATCAAACTGAAGATCTTTCTCCGAAAGGACCTATTTGAACGTCTGATGCTGCCGAGCGGTGGCAAGGACAAGGTCCTCAATCGAACGACAGAGCTGACGTGGGATGATGAGCATATTCGAGAGTTCATAGCGAGGCGCATCCTTCACAACTATCGCCGACTGTTCGAAGTGGATTCCTTCGGCTTCGTCACGGACGAGGGAGAGCTCTACTTCGATGATCTCAACCGGTCCTTGTTCGGGGAGCCGCCGCCGAACCCGGCAGGTCGCGCGCGGAGCCTTCATGGCCTTTTGACCATGTGGGTGCCAGGCCCGTGGTTGCGCGTCGTCGAAGAGAAGATCACAAGAAGAGGCCCATCGGATGCTGCAGAACCTGTGGAGCGCACCACGAATCTGACTGACCAGATGTCGCGAGCGGTCATCACGACTCTGTTCCCAAGGAAGATCTCGCACCTGGACGCTAGCGGAAAAAACGATCTGATGGACGCCAGCAAGTACTTCTCAACCCATTTTAGTCTCGGGAGCTGCAAGACCACGCCGAGGATGGTCATGTGGTACATGAGATTGTTGCTGGACAAGGTCCAAGACTATTACGAAGGCAATCCGGACAAACGCGTACTACTCAACGGAGCAGACGAATACCCGTTGGTTCGTCAACAATGCATCCGAAGCGCATACAAGGAATTGCAACGCGAGGTCACCGCATCAATCACCAGCGTCAACGTGGAATGGAACAAGTGGCTGGTGCGAATACTTGAGGGCAGGGGTGATCGCGCAACGATGTCCTATTCGGAGATGCGCGGCTTGGTTGCAGAGGGAAAGGGCGTGAATGAGCGGAGTTTCGGGCAATTCATCGCCTTCTTGACCCACGTAGGTTTCATCGAATGCGAGAACGCTGACTCCCACGACATGCGAGAACGGCTGTTCACACTGCCAGTGATATTCAGGGCGGTGTGACCCCCCCCCAACTCCCAACCCCTCCGAGATCCTGAGTTTCCGGGCACCAAGGCCCTAGTTTCTGGGCTCCTGAGCACCTAGTCGCTAGTTTCTGGCACCCAGGTCCCCAGCCGATGTCACACTTCGCGTCACTTCCGGCCGCTA
>JARLGT010000106.1 GCA_031292615.1 Coriobacteriia bacterium
CCGACATCCTCGCGTGTCCCGAGTCGCTGACGGCCGCCTACCTCTCAGGTCGCCGAGAGATCCCCGTGCCGAGCAAGCGTCGCAAGCCCGGCAAGGGCTCCGTGAAGTTGCGTGGCGTCACCGAGCACAACCTCAAGAACGTCGACCTCGACATCGAACTGGGCACGCTCACCGTCATCACCGGAGTGTCGGGTAGCGGCAAGAGCTCGCTGATCACCGATACGCTTGCACCCGTACTCGCCAACAAGCTGAACCACGCGCGCCGCCGCACCGGTGCCTTCGACCGCATCAGCGGTCTGGAGCACATCGACAAGGTCATCGACATCGACCAGTCGCCGATCGGACGCACACCGCGATCCAACCCCGCGACCTACACGGGCATCTGGGATGACGTCCGCTCGTTGTTCGCCTCCACGCCCGACGCCAAGGCGCGCGGCTACTCGCCGGGCCGCTTCAGCTTCAACGTTGCTGGCGGACGCTGCGAGGCTTGCAAGGGCGACGGCCAGATCAAGATCGAGATGCACTTTCTGCCCGACGTCTACGTGCCGTGCGAGGTCTGCCAGGGCACGCGCTACAACCGCGAGACACTGCAGGTCACGTACAAGGGCAAGAACGTTTCCGACGTGCTCGACATGACCGTGGAAGAGGCGCTGCACTTCTTCGAGAATATCCCGCCGATCCGCCGCAAGCTTCAGACGCTCTACGACGTGGGTCTGGGCTATGTACACCTCGGCCAGCCAGCGACGACGCTTTCCGGCGGCGAGGCGCAGCGCGTCAAGCTCGCGAGCGAGCTGCAGCGCCGCAGCACCGGGCGGACCTTCTACATCCTCGACGAGCCCACCACCGGCTTGCACTTCGACGACGTGCGTCAGCTCCTCATCGTGCTGGACCGGCTCGTCGACACGGGCAACACGGTGCTGGTCATCGAGCACAACCTCGACGTCATCAAGACCGCCGACCGCATCGTCGACCTCGGCCCAGAGGGTGGAGACCGCGGCGGGAACGTAGTCGTGACCGGAACGCCCGAGGAGGTCGCGGCGTGCGCTGACAGCCACACGGGCCGTTTCCTTGCACCGGTCTTGGCGGGTCGCGGCGCGAGTGCGGCTCCCGAGCTGGGCGAGGGCCACGGCTTGAGTGGCGAGAAGCCGGCTGCCGCGAAGGTGCCGGTTGCCAGGCATGAACCGCGCGCGAAGAAGGCGGCGGGGTAGCGGCGCAGAGCCCAACGGACGCGTTCGGCATTCATGGCATATGCTGGCGAGATGCCGAACAACCTCAAAGACGCTAGCTCTTGGAGCCCGGGATGGCCGAGCCGGCCTACGCAGCTGTTGCCCGTCGCTGTTGTGTTGGGCTTGGTCACGGGCCTCTTGGTCACCGGTCTGCGCTATCTGACGAACAGCGTCATGTGGCCGGTGTTGTCGTCGACGCCCAACGGGTTTCTGATCTTCGCGATGCCGGCGCTGGGTATTCTGATCTCAGGCATCTTGCTGCGCTACTTCGCTGACCGGCCTGACGTGCACGATGCTGAGGCCTATCTCGAGGCGTATCATCACGGTCGGCCCGAGAAGCGATTCGGGTCCTTCCTTGCCAAAGTGGGAGCGGCGATCGCGACTGTTGGTCTGGGTGGAGCAGCCGGCCTTGAGGGACCAAGCCTCTACATCGGGAGTTCGCTCGGCGCCTGGATCTCCACAAGGCTGCGCAAGATGGGCTTTACCGACGAGGGCCTGCGCGCCCTGTTGGTTGCCGGCGCCGCGGCGGGGATCAGTGCTGTGTTCAAGGCACCCCTCACCGGGCTCATCTTCGCTCTCGAGATGCCGTACACCGATGACTTCGCGCGCGAGGCGCTCATCCCGTCGATGCTGGCCTCGGTGTCCTCGTACCTTGTCGCAATCACACTCCTCGGACCGGAGCCGCTGTTTCAAGTGAACCGGGGCTACGTGCCGAGCGCCTCGAATGTCTTACTTGCCCTCGTGCTGGGCGGCCTCATCGGGATCGCCGCCCGCTTGGTCGTCGCTTCACTCGCGCAGGCTGAGTCGCTTGCCCACCGCATGAGATTGCCGCTTGTCGCTCGTACTGCGATCGGAGGACTCCTTTGTGCGAGTTTCGGACTCGTGAGCTGGAGGATCTACGGCGCCCCGTTTGCCATCGGCAGTGGCTATCAGCTGATCGACGCCGCTACTGCGGGCAAGTACATCGGACTCGCAGCCGTGGTGCTGTTCGTGCTCCGGGGTGGGGCCGTGGTCTCTACGCTCGGGAGTGGGGCATCAGGCGGCTCCTTCGTGCCGCTCGTGTCGCTCGGCGCCATCGCAGGCGGGGCGTTCGAGGCCATAGCGCCCGCGACCGGCCCACTCTTCCCGATCGTCGGCATGGCAGCGTTCCTTGCGGCCGGCAACGCGACTCCGATTGCCGGTGCTGTGTTCGTAGCCGAGTCCACGGGCGCAGCTGGCTTCGTGATTCCTGGCTTGGTCGCCGCAGCTGCGGCGTACGTGGTCGCGGGAGGCAGGACGCTGTCTGAGCACCAAAGGCCGACTCGCCGGGCGTAGCTGCGGAAGCCGACGCAACAGAGTGCGTCCCAAACGCCATGCGCCCCCCATTTTCGGGGACTCCTCCCGGGCCACGTCTCACCCTCGCCGTGGCCGCAAGGTATGATTCCGACCATGCCGAAGCCCAACCCAACTATCGCCGAGCAGGTCGCTTCCGTCCCGGACTCTCCGGGCGTCTACCTATGGAAGGCGGCCGACGGTTCCGTACTCTACGTGGGCAAGGCCAAGTCGCTGCGCAAGCGCATGCGCCAATACACGAGCGGGCAGGACGAGCGCGAGAAGATCCCGTTGATGATGGAGCTCGTCACGAGCTTCGACTACGTGGTCACGAGCACTGAGGTCGAGTCGCTCGTGCTCGAGAAGAACCTCATCCGGCAGTTCCATCCGCCGTACAACGTCGACTACCGAGACGACAAGACGTACCCGTTCATCGCACTGACGATGGCCGACCCCTATCCGGCCATCAAGTTCACGCGCGAAAAGCACAAGCCGGGCACGCGCTACTTCGGCCCCTACACCGACGCCCGCGCCGCGCGCGAGACGATCGACACGGTGCGCCGCATCGTCCCCATGTGCCGAGCGACGTGTAACGAGTGGAAGTGGGTCACCGACCACGATGGCGTGGGCCGCGGCCGCGCCTGCTTCGACTACCACGTGGGCCTCGGGCCAGGACCGTGCGTCAACGCCTGCTCC
>JARLGT010000107.1 GCA_031292615.1 Coriobacteriia bacterium
GGCGACGTGCTCTCGATCGAGCGCGTCCGAGAGATACATCGCCGCATCCCCAATACGCATCTGGTCATGCATGGCTCCTCCAGCGTGCCGCAGGAGATGCTCGCAATCATTCGCGAGTATGGCGGCGATATGAAGGAGACCTACGGCGTGCCGTACGAGGAGATCCTCGAGGGAATCAAGAACGGCGTGCGCAAGGTCAACATCGACACGGACATTCGCCTCGCGATGACCGGTGCGATGCGCCGCTCGATGGCGACCGGACCCAGCGTCTTTGATCCGCGCGTCTTCCTCAAAGAGGCACGTCAGGCTACCAAGGGGCTGTGCCAAGATCGCTTCGAAACGTTTGGCTCGGCGGGGTGGGCGAGCAAGATCAAGCCGATCCCGCTCGAGAAGATGGCCGCTGGGTACGGCTTCTAGGAGCACGCTCCAGTGGTATCCTTGCCCCGCCGTCTCGGGGGTGCCGACCAAGTCAAGTCGGCGAGACGCGACCGTAACGGACTCAATGTTGTGCGATCGGAGAGCAGTCATGCCTGACGTCACGGCCATCGAATCGACCGCCACACGCATGCGCAAAGACATCGTCGAGATGATCGCCGAGGCCGGAAGCGGTCATCCGGGAGGTTCGCTCTCGGCGGCAGACATCGTCGCGACGCTGTACTTTGGCGGAGTGCTCAAATACGATCCGCTCAACCCGACGTGGGAGGAGCGCGACCGCTTCATCCTCTCGAAGGGCCACGCGGCGCCCGTGCTCTATGCGGCGCTCGCGGAGGCGGGCTACTTCGGCCGAGACCATCTGCTGACTCTACGCAAACTCGGCTCGATGCTTCAGGGCCATCCCGATAGCAAGAAGACGCCGGGAGTCGAGGTCTCCACAGGCTCTCTCGGCCAAGGGCTTTCCATCGCGGCCGGGCTCGCGGCCGGGCTTCGCGGTGGCGAGCTGCCAGAGCCCGCGCACGACGACCGCACCGTCTTCGTGCTCATGGGCGACGGTGAGATCCAAGAGGGCCAGGTCTGGGAGGGCGCCATGTTCGCGGCGCACGAGAAGCTGTCCAATCTCGTGGCCATCGTCGACCACAACGGCCTGCAGATCGATGGCGCGTGCACCGAGGTGATGTGCCTCGGTTCGGTCGGCTCCAAGTTTGCGGCCTTCGACTGGCACGTCACCGATGTCGACGGGCACGATGTCTCCGCCGTTCAGTCAGCACTCCTGGCCGCCAAGGCCTACACCGGCGGCCCGGCGATGATCGTGGCTCACACCGTCAAAGGCAAGGGCGTCTCGTTCATGGAGGGCGACGCCGGATGGCACGGCAAGGCGCCCTCGGCAGACGAGGTCACCCGCGCATTCGCCGAGCTCGACTCGCTGACCGAAGGGAGCGCCCAGTGAGCAACAAAGCCACGCGTGAGGCCTTGGGCGTCACCCTCGTCGCACTGGCCGACGAAGGCGTCGACGTGGTCGCCGTAGAGGCCGATCTCTCCAAGTCCACCACCACCGCCAAGCTCGCCGACAAGTACGAGGAGCGCCTGTTCAACGTCGGTATCGCCGAGGCCAACATGATTGACGTTGCTGCCGGCCTTTCACTCTCGGGCAAGATCGCGTTCACTGGCTCCTTCGCGGTGTTCGCCACCGGCCGCGCCTACGACCAGATCCGCAACACCGTCTGCTACAGCAATCTCAACGTGAAGCTTTCGCCGACTCACGCCGGCATCTCTGTCGGTCCCGACGGCGGCAGCCATCAGATGATCGAGGACCTCGCGCTCATGCGCGTCCTACCAGGCATGACGGTGCTCGTGCCCGCCGACTACGCCTCGGCGTGCGCCGCGCTTCGCACCGCCGCAATGACCCCCGGCCCGTTCTATGTCCGCCTGGGCCGCACCGGCTCGGACCCTGTCTATCCCGAGGGCCACGAGTTCGTCGTGGGCAAGGCAAACGTGCTGCGCGAAGGAACCGACGTGACGCTGATCGCGTGTGGCCTGATGGTTGCCGAGGCGCTCAAGGCCTCCGACTCGCTCGCGGACGAGGGCATCTCCGCCGAGGTCATCGACATCGCTTCGCTCAAGCCCATAGACGCCGAGACCGTTCTGACCTCCGCTCGAAAGACCAAGGCGGTCGTCACCGCCGAGGAGCACAGCATCATCGGCGGGCTCGGCTCGGCAGTCGCCGAAGTGCTCGCCGAGGGAGCTCCGACCAAGATGATCCGAGTCGGCGTCAAGGACGTGTTCGGCACGTCGGGTGAGCCCGACGAGCTGCTCGCCTACTACGGTCTGACAGCGACTGACATTGCTTCGTCGGCCCGCGACCTTCTCGCGTAGCGCGCACTCAACATCGACTTCTGCTCGCCCGTCCCCGCGAAAGCGTGGGCGGGCGAGTCGCATTATGGGCTGTTTTGGCTGGTCAACGCCCTTGCTCATCGTTATCATATCGAAGGGGAGAGTCGCGAGATCGCTGGTCGAGCGCGCCAGAGCTGTGAGGACTCTCCCGTTTTGTTGTTTTGAGGCGTCTTTTGTGTGCGGCAGCGCCTGCCGATGAGGCTGTTGAGACGTTGATTGACGACGCGTGGGACATCGGCTGCACGTGCCGAGCGCTCGCCGAGCAACGCGAACGTGTTTCGCTGTGTCTGGAGGGACTCGGTTTGACCCCGCAGCACTCAAACAGATGGGTCTACCAGCGGTTATCCGGATTGCGCGCGTGCAAGTCGCGAGCCGTTACTGGGCTCGCGAATGGCTTCGCCATACGCTACTTCGACCACTCTGGTGTCCCGGCATCGATGCCCGTGACACGTCACTTCTGCCCGATGAGCGAAGGAGTTGATGAGTAGGGCCGAGCGCCTCGACCGATGGCACCCGGAACAGGTCGACGACTGAGTGAATCTCGCAGCGTGCGAGGTATTGTTTCGCACGCCGTGGTTAAGCACACCCGAATCCCGGTCCTCCTGCTCCTCGCGATAGTCGTGGCGATACTCATTCCTCTCTCTGCTTCTGCCTATATCTCGACCGGTCCGAGCACCGATCGCACGTGGTTCTGGCAGAACCCTCTGCCGCAAGGAAACGACCTGCGATCCACCTCTTGGGTATCGACCAACACCGGCTGGGCGGTCGGGGTTACTGGCACCGCCATCAAGACCACCGATGGCGGTGCGTCGTGGACCGCCGAGGACCCGGGAACCACTCGCGACCTGACTGGCGTCTCATTCGTCGATGCCAGCAACGGATGGGCCTCGGGGCTCTCCGGCACCGTCCAACATACGAGCGACGGTGGTGCGACGTGGGTCGCGCAGACCGTGCCCGCCGAGCACGCTGGACACAATCTCCGATCAATCTCGTTCTTCAACGCGAACGTAGGAGTGGCCGTCGGTGACTTGGGAACGACGACATCAACCATCATCTACACGACAAATGGCGGCGCGACCTGGAAGAGTGCCGCGACCACCTCGACAGTCGGGCTGAGCGACGCACAGATGGTGTCGGCCACCAAGGGATGGGCTGTCGGCGGAGCAGGCGTCATCCTTAAGACCTCGGATGGTGGCGCCACGTGGACCCCCGTGGTTTCTCCCGCAGGAGGGGCCGGCCTCGCGGCCGTCTCGTTCGCACCGGGCGGTGTGGTCGGCTACGTCGTCGGCAACGCTGCGCTGCCGAACTGGACGATCTTCAAAACGGCGGATAGCGGTGCGACCTGGGCAGCAGTGTCGGGGCTTGGGGCAACCGGTGCGATTAACCTGACCGGCGTAAGTTGCCTTGACGCCAGCAACACTGTGGTCGTCGGAACCAACGGGCAGATTCGCCATACGCGCGATGGTGGCGTGACTTGGCTGAACCAGTCGCAGAACAACTTGCAGGCCAACGCATTGCGCGACGTCAAGATGATCGACGCGAACAACATCAAGACCGTCGGCGACTTCGGCGTGACCTTCTTCACGCGCAACAGCGGCGAGTTCTGGTTCACCGCGATGCTCGGCACCACCGCGACGTATCGCGCAACCTCGTTCGTGGACGCAAACCATGGCTGGGTCGTTGGCACCAACGGCACCATCATGCGCACGGCCGACGCCGGCGCGACTTGGGAGACTCAGGCCTCAGGGATCACCGTGTGGCGTGGCGTGAGCTTCACCGACCTGAACAACGGCTGGGTCGTCGGTGACAGCGGGCTGATCGAGCACACGAGTGATGGCATCAACTGGGCGCCTCAGAACTCGGGAACCACACAGGTGCTCAACGGGGTCTGGTTCACAAGCAGCACGACTGGCTTCGCCGTGGGCGGAACCGGCACGATTCTCAAGACAACAGACGGTGGCGCGACGTGGACCGCCAAGCCGTCCGGAACGACGCAGGGGCTCAACGCCGTCTGGTTCGCGAACGGTAATCGGGGCTACGCCGTGGGCAACAACGGCGTCATCCTGAGATCCACCAACGGCGGTGAGACCTGGACCACCCAGACGTCAGGTACTACGCAGGTTCTGCTAGCTGTCCAAGGCGTCAGCGTCAGTCAGGTGTGGGCGGCCGGTAACAACGGCGTGGTGCTCACGACCAACAACGGTGGCTCGGCATGGTCGGCGCTCTCGGCCGGGGCAGGCACCAATCCCGTGCGCACGATCTTCTTCGTCGACGCCAACACCGGTTGGCTCGCCAGCAACTACGGCATCGTCCAGAAGACGACTGACGGCGGCACCACCTGGACCTCCGAGGCCGCCGGAATGCCGACCTCGACCGTCGACCCACCTACAGGTATCTATGCGAGCTGGTTTGCCGACGCCAACACGGGCTACCTCGTTGGAGATAGCGGAACGATCAGGCGAACTGTCAACGGCGGTGCGGCGTGGACCTCACTGCAGTTTGGGACACTCTCGAATCTCAACGTGGTCGCGTTCGCCGATGCCGTCAACGGCTGGATCGCAGGCGCCGGTGGATGGGTCATGCGTACGAGCGACGCCGGTCAAACGTGGGCCGCGCAGAAGACCGGCACGAACAACGCCCTGAACTGCATCTCGGTTCTCAGCAGCCAAACGGTCTGGGGAGCGGGTGACAACGGCACGATCCGCCGCACGAACGACGGCGGCCAGACGTGGATCGGCCAGACCTCTGGGGTCTTGTACAACATCAAGTCCATCTCGGCGGTCGATTCTGCTCACGCGGTGGTCTGCGGCCAAGGATCAATCAAGTACACCGCGAACGGCGGTAGTACGTGGGCCACTGGCTCGGTGGACACCACCCAGGTGCTCAACAGCGTGTACATGGCCGACGTGAACAACGGGTGGGCCGTCGGCACGCGAATCGCGGGCAACAACGTCGTGTATCACACAGCCAACGGCGGTGCGACCTGGACCACTCAGGCGACCAGCGCCAATGCCAACCTATGGGACGTCTACTTCCGAGACGCGAACGTGGGATACGCGACGGGTGACTCCGGAGTCATTCTCAAGACTACGGACGGCGGCGCGAACTGGATTCGCCAGAGCACCCCCACCACACTGCCGTTCTACTGGATACGCTTCGCCGACGCCAACAACGGCGTGGCGGTCGGCGGCGGTGGTGTCATCGCTCGAACCAGCGACGGTGGCACCACGTGGGTGCTTCGATCCTCCGGCACTGCCAAGACGCTCACGTCCGTCGCGATGCTCGATGCGTCTCGGGCGTTTGTGACAGGCACGGGGGGCATAGTGCTCCGAAACGCCGACGTTTCGCCGCCGGTGACAACGATGGGGACGAACCCGATCGTACCGAACGGGACCAACGGCTGGTTCCGAACCAATCCTCCGGTCATCAGTCTTGTCTCGAGCAAGGTCGGAACGACCTACTACGGATGGTCCTCGGCTGCCGGTCCGTTCCTGCCCTACACCGGTTCGTTCCTGGCTCCCGCCGGTATCTCGACCCTCTACTACTACTCGGTCGACGCTTCGAGCAACGCCGAGGCGGTCAACAGCGCAAACTTCAAGGTCGACTTCTCGGCGCCCTCCGCCTCGGGCCTCGTGACCGCCACCTCGGTCTCCACCTCGACGGCACAGATCGCTTGGCAGGCTGCAACGGACACGGTCTCGGGTGTCGATCACTACAACCTCTACGTCAACGGCACCTATGCGCTGAGTACCGCCACCACGTCCGCCTCGCTCTTTGGGCTGGCGAGCAACACCAACTACTCGGTCGCCTTGGATACGGTCGATGTCGCCGGCAACGTGTCGGACACTAGCTCGACGCCGATCTTCTTCAAGACCACATTTGTCGATACCAGCCCACTGACGACGATTCTCAATTCGACACCCACCACGCCGGACGGCGCTGACGGATGGTACGTCACCACGCCGACCGTCACGCTCGCTGCCCTTCCGATGGAGGCGAGCAGCACGATCATGTACAGCTGGAACTCACCGAGCGGGCCCTACCAGAACTACACGACTACCATGACGCCGCCCGGCGTGTCGTCCACGCTCTACTACTCCGCGCACGACCCCAACGGCGTGCGCGCCGATGAGACAACGCGACAGGCGAGCTTCAAGGTCGACACGGCCACGCCAGCGACCCCGTCGGTGACCGCGAGCGCAACAGGCTTCGCGAGCATCAACCTGAGCTGGCCGGCCGTTCCCGATACCGCCAGCCTGATCGCCCGCTACGACGTCTACCGAGACGGCACGTTCCTCACGTCGACGACAGATCCGTACGTCGACATCGTTGGCCTATCGCCGAGCACGTCGTACAGCTTCGCGGTCTACGCCGTCAACGGCGCGGGCAAGTCATCGGCTGCCGCGCCAGTCTCCGGAACCACACTGTTCGCACCGCTGCCCTCGGCCCCGATCGCCGTGTACGCCACGGCGCCCTCGGGATACTTTGCACTCGTTGACTGGACTGCCAGCAGCGACACTCTGGGCTCTGTCAGCTATCACGTCTGGCGTTCGACCGACGGCGAGCACTACTCGGTGCTGGCCACGACGACGGGCGGGCTCCAAGGCACGCAGTACGTCGACTCTACGCTCTCGGCGTCACGCCACTACTGGTATGCCGTGTCGACGCTCGACCTGCGAGGGGAGAGTTCTCTGTCCGATACGTCGAGCGCGGTCGCGCCCAGCATCTCGACCACCACCACGGGTCCCCAAAGGCCGAGCGGACTTGCGGCAGTCGAGTCCTCGGGGTCGGTCGTGCTGAGCTGGGCCGCCTCGCCCAATCCGTCGACGGTCGCATACGAAGTGCTTCGCGCCGACTCAAGCCTGGGCACTCCAAGTGTGCTGACGTCTATTCCGATCGCTGCCACCACCTACTTCGACCTGACTGTTCAAAACGGTGCGCCCTACTACTATTCGGTGGTCGCCGTCGACGCATCCGGTACCCTGGGTAGCCCGTCGCTGGAACTCGAAGCGCGTGGCCGCGAGATCTATACAGACCCCAGTCCGCACATCATCCAGGAAGACTCGGCATGCATCTGCCACGCCGTTCATACCTCGACGTCACCCAGCAAGCTCATTCGCTTCCCGGGTGCGACGGTCGATACCGTGTGCGACTCGTGCCACGCGCCCGCGACTTCACTGGGAGAGTTCCTAGACCCGCAGGCGAAGTCCCGACATGCGCTCGACGCAACTGTCTCGCCGGAAGCGCAGTTCACGTGCAATACGTGCCACCGACCGCTCAAGACGTCCACGGAGCCTACCGCCAACCTCATGCTGACCAACAGCGTGTCGCCTTGCGTTGTGGTGACCGACACCCCCGCCGGAGACGCGTTCTGCTACACGTGCCATGGCGTAGGTTCGACGCTGCCGATGGGCGATCTGAGCGGCTTCGAGAACTCGGCCCACAGCAACGTCACTGCGCCGCCAACGGGGGCGGGAATCAAGTGTGATGCATGCCACGAGTCGCACTCCTCTCGCAACGAGGACCTCAACAAGTACAGCGGCTACATGATGTGCGTCGAGTGTCACAACTCCGCGCAGTCCGATCCAAATGCGCCAGATATCTGGAGCCGGCTCACGGAGAACTCCGCCGCCAACGCCAAGCATCCACTGCTGCCGCAAGATCAGGTCAACGGTGCTCGGATGACGTGCCAGAACTGCCACAACACTCACGCGAGTACGGCAGCCAACCCGCTCGTCAATCCGCACAATCCGAGTCCGAGCGGGGTGTGGACAACGCCACTCTCGGACCAGAAGGACTTCTGCTTTACGTGCCACAACGGGCAAGCGCTACCAACGAGCCAAGAGACCACGCCTTGGGCCAGCGCGGTTCTGGCCTCCGGTGCGGCCACGACGGTTGCCGACATCAAGGATGCGTACGCCGTCAACGTCCACGGGTTCGGGCAGCGAAGTGGCGCGACCACAACCACCGCGTTCCTGAGGCCGGACATGGGCTACCAGTACGGCGACGTGCTCGAGTGCGGCTCGTGTCACGACCCACATGGCACAGCCAACAGCTACGCGCTCCTGCAAAACGTGACATCGGCAAACGGCCTGAAGACCATCAACGGCGTCGCGGTGGCGCCCGTTCCCGGCGGCGGATATGACTTCCGGTTCTTCTGCGGCACGTGTCATGCATGGGACTCCTCGACCCACGACTCTATGGCTGGGACGAGCACCGTCAGTTTTCCGACTAACTGCGCGGCGTGTCACAGCCATCTTCACAACGGCAGTCCCTCGCCGAACCTGTAGCTGAATCGCCGTGCTATGAGCCTTGGTCGGAACGCTCACGCATTCTCCACGCGCACTGGAAAGGGTTTCGCTAGGAGCCTCTGTTAGAATCTAGCTAGGGAATCGTCGCCAAGAAACGGAGCATCCCTGTGACAGATATGAGCCAGGCGTCGGTCAATCCGGCGTCCACAGCGCCGGAAGTTCCCGGCGTTCTCCCACGTACGGGCCCCGCGATGATCACGATGCGGGGTGTGTCCAAGTACTACAACGAGGAGAACTCGGCCCTGACCGACGTCGACGTCGAGATTGGATCCGGCGAGTTCGTCTTCATCGTCGGCCACTCAGGATCGGGCAAGTCCACCTTCATCCGGCTGCTTCTGCGCGAGCTGCTGCCCACCCGCGGGCAGATCGTCGTCGCTGGTCAGGATCTCGCGAAGATGAAGAGCTGGAAGGTCCCCTACCTGCGCCGCAACATCGGTTGCGTCTTCCAAGACTTCAAGCTCCTGCCGAACAAGACGTCGTTCGAGAACGTCGCGTTTGCGCTTGAGGTTATCGGCAAGTCCAAGCACGTCATCCGCACGCAGGTGCCGGAGGTTCTGCGGCTTGTCGGTCTCGAGGACAAGATCGATAGCTATCCCGACCAACTGTCGGGAGGCGAGCAGCAGCGTGTCTCCATCGCCCGCGCGTTCGTAAACCGGCCGCCGCTGCTCCTATGCGACGAGCCTACGGGTAACCTTGACCCTCAGACTTCGCTCGGCATCATGAAGTTGCTCGAGCGCATCAACAAGACCGGCACTACCGTGCTGGTGGCGACGCACGACCGCGACATGGTCGATAACATGCGCCGCCGAGTCATCGCTCTCGACGGTGGCCGCATCGTCCGCGACCAGGACCGAGGGGTGTACGGCTATGTCGATTAACATTGGGTACTTCGTTAGCGAGTCGATTCAGAACTTCCGTCGCAACTGGGTCATGACCCTGGGTGCCGTCATCACGATCTACCTGTCGCTGCTGCTTGTCGGCGTGTTCCTTGCCACCGGCTTCATCATCAACAGCGTCGTCAAGTCGGTAGAGGACAAGGTCACCATCCAGATCTTCTTGAAGGATGGCGCGGCCACTACCGACGTCAACGCGCTGCAGACGGCGCTGCTGAGCGACACCGCCAACGTCGCAGGTGTTCAGTACACGAGCAAGGACGCCGCTCTCCAGAAGTTCAAGCAGGACATGAAGCAGAGCCCGGAGATCATCCAACAGCTCGAGGGCAACCCGCTGCCGGCTTCGCTCGACGTGACACTCAAAGATCCACGGACCGTTCAGGCGATGGTCGACAAGATCAAAGTGAACCCACTGTTCCTCAAGGTTGCCGATCGACCTGACAACCCTGAGGAATCACTTAAGTACGGTCAGCAGGTCGTCAAGAAGCTCTTCGCGTTCACGCAGGTCGTGCGTTGGATAGAGATTGCGTTTGTCTTCATGCTCGGCGCCGTATCCCTGATCTTCATCAACAACACCATTCGCCTGGCTATCTACGCGCGCCGCAAGGAGATTGGCATCATGCGGCTCGTCGGCGCCAGCAACTGGTTCATCCGCACGCCGTTCCTGCTCGAAGGCGTGTTTCAGGCGTTGATTGGCGCAGGCCTTGCAATCCTGTCCGTAGCCGGACTCCAGGCCGCTATCATGCCGAGGCTGGGCGACGCGCTGCCGTTCCTTCCGGTCAGCATGACCGGACAGGCCACCGCGCAGATCGCGCTCGTGCTCATCTTGGCCGGCGTGTTCATCGGACTGCTCGGCTCAGGGTTTGCGCTGAGGCGCTACCTGAAGGTCTAGGGGCCAGCGCGAGCCGGCATCGACCTCCCAACGAAAGCGGTATAGCTGCATGAGCAAGACCACCAAGGTCATCG
This sequence comes from Coriobacteriia bacterium, assembly GCA_031292615.1. NCBI lineage: Bacteria > Bacillati > Actinomycetota > Coriobacteriia > Coriobacteriia bacterium. The sequence continues at coordinate 10,499 of JARLGT010000107.1, forward strand.
TCGGCGTTGCGCTCGTCGTGATCGTCGCGTCGTTCGGCTTCATCGGAGGCTTCGCCGTATCGCACCTCGGCTACTTCACCGAGTTGCCGTCGGCGGCTGCCCTGAGCCCGAACGGCAGCCCCACCGCCGACAAGGTCTCTGAGGTCGAAGCGCTTCTCAAGGCACAGGCACTGAGTCCTCCCACCGAGACCTCGGCCACTGCGGGCGCCGTTCAGGGCCTTCTGGGTAGCAACGGCGACAAGTACGCTACGTACTTCGATGCGACGCACTTCAAGGCGTTCTCCGAGGAGACCAACGGCTCCTTTGGCGGCATCGGCGTGGTTCTCGGCGAGAACAAGCAAGGCCAAGCGTACGTTGTCGAGGTCTACCCCAACACGCCCGCCGCTAAGGCCGGCATGAAACAGGGCGATGTCTTCCTCGTCATCGGCGGCGTCCGCCAAGACAAGTGGACGCAGGACGAGGTCGTGAAGCGCGTTCGCGGGGCGGAAGGCACTCAGATTGCCCTGACGATGCTTCGACCAAATGCCGACCCGACGAAGGCCGGCACTGAGGTGCCGTTCAAGATCACTCGAGCGATGATCGACTACCCCAATACCAAGACCAAGATGTACGGCAACGTGGGCTACGTGCGGCTGGGGCAGTTCAACGCCAACTCCACCACTGACATGGAGAAGGCGATCAACGACCTGACCAAGCAGGGCGCCAAGTCGCTCGTCCTCGACCTGCGCGAAGATCCCGGCGGGCTGCTCGACCAAGCCGTCGGTGTCTCGTCGCTGTTCATTCCGGATGGCCCGATCGTTCGCGTTGACGAGCGCAACAAGCCCGAGGCTGTCAGCTACGCGACAGGGCACAAGATCACCGACCTGCCGCTCGTGGTGCTCATCGACGGCAACTCGGCCTCAGCCAGTGAGATCACCGCGGGTGCTTTGCAGGACTACGGCCGTGCCACGCTCGTCGGCGAGCAGAGCTACGGCAAGGGCAGCGTTCAGACGATCGTCCCGCTTCCGGATGGGTCTGCGGTCAAATTCACCATCGCCCACTACCTGACGCCCAAGAAGCGCGTCATTAACGGCATCGGCCTGACCCCGGATCACATCGTCGTCATGGACCCGATGAAGCAACTCGATCCTAAGACGGACACCCAGCTCAACACAGCCATAGCGCTGGCCAAAGCCAAGGGGAAGTAAGCGATAGACGTGCAGGCGCCCCGGGGGTGCCGCGCTCAAACATGCTCGAAGGGCCGCCCACTGGGCGGCCCTTCTGCGCAACTGCGCGCGGCACCCCCGGGGCGCCCGCACGTCTACAAGACGCTGAGTTCCTAGTCTTCTTCGTCCTCGTCGTCTAAGGCGATGAGCGACTCAAAGTCGGGCGCGGCCTCCTCGGACAGCAGGTGCGGACGGGTCGTCGCCGCAGCCTCCTCCTCGGTCTCGGGCACCGAGATGAGCTCGAGCGTGGAGCCATCGCCGTGAAGAACGAAGCGCCAGCGCTCCTCGGGAAGCGGCTCGAAGTCGAGGTAGCGGAAGGAGAGCACGTTGAGGAAGAGGCAGCCGTTGACGACCAGCGTCGCGGACTCAGGGTCTGCCATCAGCTTGACCAGCGCCGCGCGGCCATCATCGACAGACTGTCCATGCGCGGTGAAGCGATACTCAAGGCTCTCGAGTGTCTCGAGAGCTCGGAGCATATCGCGGGGGTTTGCGAGGGTGCCTCTGCCGATCAGACAGGGCGCGAGGTCGTGTTCATGGTTCATCTGTTCGCTCCAGATTGGTACCGAGGCATTTGGTTTGACGGATTGTAGCACCCTCCGTGCCGAACGCGATTCGCGAGAGCGGCTGCGGTAGACTCTCTACTACGGTCTGATTGAAAGAGAGGAAGCCTCGTGGCGAAGCCCAAGCGATCTCCCAAGGCTCGCCGAGGAGGCCCCATCGTCGGCCGAATCTCCATGACGCGGCATGGCTACGGCTTCGTTGACGCACCAGAGGGCGACTTCTTCGTTCCCGCCCGTGATACCGCCGGCGCCATGCACGGCGATACGGTTGCACTGCGTCCCGAGACGCATCGAGGCAAGGCCGGACGCTCGGGCGTGGTCGTCCGCGTCGTAGAGCGCGCGAACGCCACCGTGGTCGGCCGTTTCGATCGGCACGGAGCCATCGGCATCGTCTCGCCGGCCGACCGCCGCATGCGCCACGACATCTTCATCGCGCCCAACGCGGTCGGCGACGCGACCAGTGGCGACATCGTCGTAGCCCGGATCACCGGGTACCCGTCGCGCAATCACTCCGCGCAGGGCTTCATCGAGGAGATCGTCGGGCGCGAGGGCGACCCCGGCATCCAGATCGAGATCACCATCCGCGAGCACGGTCTGCGCACCGAGTTCCCCGACGCGGTGGGCGAGGAAGCGGCCAAGATTCGCCTCGACGTCGACGACGCCCTTCGCCAAGAGCCAGACCGCCGAGACATTCGCGACCGCTTCACCTTCACGATCGATCCGGTCGACGCGCGCGACTTTGACGACGCCATCAGCATCGGACACGCCGAGGACGGCCGCGTGATTCTCGGCGTACACATCGCCGACGTCAGCCACTACGTGCCCTGGGACTCGTCAATCGACAACGAGGCGCGCCTGCGCGCAACGAGCGTTTACCTGGTCGACCGCGTGCTGCCTATGCTCCCCGAGCAGCTCTCCAACGGCATCTGCTCGCTGAACCCTGGCGAACCGCGCGTCACGTTCAGCGTCGACATGACGCTCTCGAAGGATGGCGTGGTGGAGGAGGTCGCGATCTTCCCGAGCGTGATCACGAGCGACCGGCGCTTCAACTACGACCAAGTCGATCGCTGGCTTTCGGACGACGAGCCGTTCCCCGACGCCGATAGCGAAGCGGCGTTGCGCGAGTTCGCGAAGGTGGCACATCACATCGGCGAGCGCCGCATCGCGAGAGGCGGACTGGACTTCGAGACCGTCGAGGCAAAGGTCCGACTCGACTCCGACGGCAAGCCGCTTGAGGTCGTGTTGCGCGAGCGCACGGTGGCGACCAACTCCATCGAGGAAGCGATGATCGCCGCCAACGAAGCGGTTGCGCGCCACATGCGCGACGCCAAGGTGCCGATGATCTACCGCATCCACGAGGATCCCGATCCGGACGCGCTCGACCAGATCGGACTGGTGCTCAAGGAGTTCGACTACCCGGTCAAAGACCTGCACGGTGCATCGCCGCAGACGTTCCAGCGCATTATCAAGTTCGCTCACGCTCGCCCCGAGAAGTACCTCATCAACTCGCTGCTGGTCCGATCGCTCGAGCGCGCCCGCTACGTCGACTACCTCTCGCCGCACTTCGGCCTGGCGAGCGAGGCCTACACGCACTTCACCTCACCAATCCGCCGCTATCCCGACCTGATCGTCCATCGCCTGCTCAAGGCGCAACTGCGCGGCAAGCTGGACACGGATCCCAACGCCGCCCACATGATCCCCGAGCTTGGATGGCTCGCCGAGCACAGCAGCTTCATGGAGCGCGAGGCCGAGATGGCCGAGAACGACTCGACGCGCTACAAACTCACCGAGCTCATGGGCGAGCACATCGACGAGGTCTTCCCCGGGCTGATCACAGGCGTGGCGAACTTCGGCCTGTTCGTGCAGCTAGACAATACCGCCGAGGGTCTAGTGCACGTCGATTCGTTGCCGGGAGGGCCGTATCGCTACGACGGCCCGCGCCACGTGCTTGCATCGGAGAAGAAGAGCTCCGTCTACCGTCTGGGCGAGAGGGTCAAGGTGCGAGTCGTTAGCGTGTCGCTAGCGGATTCGCGCATCGACATGGAGCTGGAGTGACCCGCCGAGGGTAACGCCTGTGCAACCGCCTCCCAAACGTCCGTAACGCCTGCGTTCGCGACGTGCCGCCTCGGCCATGCTGGGACAAGCGAACCAGCGACACGCGGAGGCTGCAATGTACGACATCGCGATCATCGGAGCGGGTCCGGCCGGCTCCACGCTCGCTCGGCGACTTGGAAGCAAGCATCGGGTGCTGCTGGTCGACCGGCGTCGCATGGACCTTGACCCTTGCCAGAGCCCCGCCTCTAAGCTGTGCGGTGGGCTGCTTGCCCCGGCGGCGCAGCGCGAGCTAGCGCGTCAGGGCCTCGGCATTCCGCAGGCAGTCATCGCCGGCCCGCAACTCTTCGCAGTACGCACGCTCGACCTCTCCGCCGAGCTCGAGCGGCTCTACCAGCGCTTTTACGTCAACGTCGATCGCGAAGCGTTCGACCGCTGGTTGGTCTCGCTCGTTCCACATAGCGTCGAGCGTTGCTGGGGATGGAGCCTCTCGGCAATCGAAACCGACGAAGAGGCACCCACGCTGACGTTCCGAACCGCCGACGGCGGTCGGGCGAGCGTTCGCGCCCGCATGGTCATCGGAGCCGATGGTGCGAGCTCAACCGTGCGCCGACTGGTCTATCCGACGGAGACCTCGCCCGAGCGGTACTCGGCGGTTCAGGCCGTCTTTGACGTGGGAAGCGCCGACCCGTTCTACGGCGCGATCTTCGATGAGTCGCTGACGGACTTCTACGGCTGGACCATCCCGAAGGGCGGCACGGTGGCGGTTGGCGCGGCTTTCCCGGTGGGCGCCGGTGTGCCGGCTCGCTACGACGAGTTTGTGGGCAAGCTGCGAGCCAGCGGTTTTCGTTTCGGCCGGGAGTTGCATCGAGGCGCAGCCGCGATTTCGCGTCCCACTCGCCCGAGCCACCTGTTCGTCGGCCGTGGTCGTGTGCTGCTCGCTGGGGAGGCCGCCGGCTTCATCAGTCCCAGCTCGGCGGAGGGCATCAGCTACGCGCTTCGCAGCGGCGCCGATCTTGCAGGCGCGCTGGATGCTGGGCCTCAGGGCGCAGCGTCGCGCTACGTCTCGGCGGCGTGGCCACTAGCGCTGCGAGTGGGCGTCAAGGCGGCAAAGGGTGGAGCAATCTACGGCGCCGCAACCCGCAGGCTCGTCATGCGTTCCGGGTTGGGCGCGTTGCCAGCGAGTGGCTCGCACAACCCGCAGGTCGACTTGGGCTGGTTGCGCTAGCCCAGGCTTCCCACGCAAGGGAGCGCGCCTACTCGCAACCCGGGAAGATCGTCGGCGGAGCGAGCCACATGAGGCGCCCTGCCGGTGGCCTGAGCGCTGCAAGCTCCACAAGTGCCACCGATCCCTTGCGTACGTCAATCGATGCGTCGCCGATGACTTCGCATAGCACGCTCGCGAAGCTCGGGTTGTGTCCCACGATCGCGATTGAACGCGCGCCGTGGTGCTCGGCGAGGATGGCCTGCAGGGCAGCCCGGTCGAACTCGTGGCCCAAACGCTCGTCGGTGACGATGGGAACTGCTCGGCCGAGCGCTTTGCCCAAGAGCCGGGCTGTCTGATCGGCGCGGACGAGCGGGCTTGTGATGATGAGGTCGGGGTGCAGCGCGCCAGCGCCTACCAGCGACGCCGCCGCCATCGAGAAGCGCTGACGGCCGGCTCGTGTGAGCGGGCGCAGTCCATCGTCCTGGCGCCAGTTCGCCTTGCTCGAAGCTGTCGCATGACGGACGAAGTAGAGCTTCATCAGGTTCCTCTCGGTACGCGGCGCCCGTGAAGGGCATACATCCTTATTGTCCGATGATGCCCCCGCAGACACCATCGGCACCCTGTTAACTTCTCGTGACATGCGGAATCGCGCTACAGTAGCACGTCAACCCGATGCGATTCGGAGGCTCGTCTATGCACAAGAAAGACCTGGAGTTCCTTACCGAGCTAGTCGAGGCCCCTTCGCCCTCAGGCTTCGAGCAGCCAGCGGCCAAGGTATTCCGAGACAGGCTCGCCAAGACCGCAGACTCGATCGACACCAACGTCATGGGTTCGGTGCATGCACTCCTCAAGGGCAAGGCCGACGGCGTCTCGGTGATGCTCGCCGGGCACATCGACGAGATTGGTCTGATGGTCAACTACATCACGCCCGAGGGCTACATCGCGTTTGCGGCCATCGGCGGCGTCGACGCGGCGATCCTGCCGGGCATGCGCGTGCGAGTGCATACCAAGGGCGGCGCGCTGCTCGGCGTTATGGGACGCAAGCCGATCCACCTGATTGACGACGATGAGCGCAAGACCATCACCAAGCTCGAGAAGCTCTTCATCGACGTGGGTTTCAAGGGCGATGAGGTCAAGCAGCGAGTGCGCATCGGCGATCCGATAACGTTCGATCTCGGGCTCGAGACGTACGGCGATGGCATGGCCGTCTCTCGCGCCTTCGACGATAAGATGGGCGCTTGGATCGCGGCGCGCGTTCTCGAGGAGGTCAAGGCGGCAGGCGGTGCGCCCGGCGACCTGACCGCCGCGGCAACGGTGCAAGAGGAGATCGGGCTTCGCGGCGGCACAACGAGCGCCTGGTGCTGCGATCCGACGGTGGGTATCGCTGTCGAGGTGGGGCACGCAACCGACTATCCCGACATCGACAAGCGCAAGCACGGCGAGGCGAACTGTGGCGATGGGCCGATCATCGCGCGCGGAGCAAACGTGAACCCTGCACTGTTCGAGCTCCTCATTGCGGCCGCCGACAAAACCAAGGTCAAGTATCAGATCGGTGCCGAGCCACGCGGCACGGGCACCGACGCCAACGCCATCCAGCTCGCCCGTGGCGGCAAGGCAGCTGCGCTCGTATCGATTCCGCTTCGCTACATGCATACACCGACCGAGGTTCTGGCGCTCTCGGACCTCGACGCAACGGTGAAACTGCTGACGCGCTTTGTGCTCGATCTGAAGCCCGATACTGACTTCACGCCGTAAGCTGAGCATCATCGATGCGCAAGACTCGTCGGGCCGCCCCTGGGGGGGGCCCGCC
>JARLGT010000108.1 GCA_031292615.1 Coriobacteriia bacterium
GTACTAGTGGACTAACCGCGGGGGATCTTTGACAACTGGGGGGGGGCCGGCAGGGGGGCGGGCCACGGTTGGGTTCCCTTTGATTGTACCACCCGGTCGGTCTGTCTAAGACTCGCCGAGCAGGCCGTGCGCATCGTCTAGGCCAGCGTGTTGAGCACCTCGGCACATCGTCCACAGACCTCGGGATGAGCGGCATCGACGCCGAGTTCGCGCAGGTTCCAGCAACGCGGGCACTTCTCGCCTCTCGCCGCGTGGACCTCAACGGCGAGCTCGTCTGCGACCGAGAGTCGTACCTGCGCAACGATGAACAACTCGGCAAGCTCCGCTGAGCCCCGACTCTCGAGCACAGCGATCACATCGGACGGCGCCAGGACCGAGACGGCAGCCTCCTGACTCTTGCCGATTGTCTTGGCGCCGCGTGCCTCTTCGAGTGCCTTCGTGACGGCCTCGCGAACGTCGAGCACCACGGCAAACGCCGAGGTCAACCCGGCAGCCTGCTCGGCGGGAAGCACGGGCATCGGCCAGTCAGACAGGTGCACGCTCTTGGCGTCGCGCAGCGCCGCGGGCATGAACTGCCACACCTCTTCGCAGGTGAACGACAGTACGGGCGCGAGCAAGCGCACCAGGTCGCCGAGAATCGCCGAGAGCACGGTCTGCGCGCTACGCCGCGAGACGCCCTTGGGCGCGTCGGCGTAGAGGCGATCCTTGAGCACGTCGAGGTAGACGCCGGACAGGTCGCCGACGTAGTCGTAGATACTGCGGTAGACGACGTGGAAGCGCCACTCGTCGTAGGCCTTGGTCACGCGCGCGTTGAGGTCGGCGAGTTGCGCCATGGCAAAGCGGTCCAGCTCGGGCATCGCGGCAAAGTCGATCGAGTCGATCGCTGGGTCGAAGTCGTAGAGGTTGGAGAGCAGGAAGCGGAACGTGTTGCGGATGCGCCGGTACGCCTCGCTCGTGCGGTCGAGGATCTCATCGGAGATGCTGACGTCTTGGCCGTAGTCGGCTGCCGCAACCCACAGGCGCACGATGTCTGCACCCGACTTGGCGATGACATCGAGCGGCGAGATCGTGTTGCCGATCGATTTGGACATCTTGCGACCGTCGCCGTCAACGATGAATCCGTGGGTGAGAACCTTCTCGAACGGGGCGATGTCGTACGCACCCACGCTTGTAAGCAGGGAGCTCTGGAACCACCCGCGATGTTGGTCGCTTCCTTCAAGATACATCGTGGCAGGACGCTTGAGCTCGTCGCGGGTCTCCAGCACGCTCGTGTGCGACACGCCGGACTCGAACCACACATCCAGGATGTCGGTCTCGGGCTTGAGCTCGGTTCCCCCGCAGCGCGGGCACGACGTGCCCTCAGGTAGATACTCGCTCGGCGCCCTGGTGAACCAGGCGTCCGCGCCCTCGGTCGCAAAGAGTTTCTCAACCGCCGCAAACGTCTCAGGCGTCGCAACAGTTTCACCGCACGCGGCACACTCGAACACCGGGATCGGAACGCCCCACGCGCGCTGGCGGCTGATGCACCAGTCTGGTCGATCGGCGACCATCGACGAAAGGCGGTTGATCGACCAGCCGGGAATCCACTCGACCTGCGCGATCTCGCGAAGCGCGTGCTCGCGCAGGTGTGTCGCGTCCATCGACACGAACCACTGGTCGGTGGCGCGGAAGATGACCGGCTGCTTGCATCGCCAGCAGTGCGGATAGCTGTGACTGATCTTGCCGGAGGCGAGCAGTCTGCCGCGCTCGCGAAGCCACTCCACGATGACCGGGTTGGCCTCCTCGATTGCCATGCCGGCGAAGGGCCCGCCGCCTTGGTCGAAAACGCCGTTGTCGTCGACTGGCATCGGCATCGGCAGGCCGAACTTCATGCCTACGAGGTAGTCGTCCTCGCCGTGACCAGGAGCCGTGTGCACCGCACCGGAACCCGTCGTGAGCTCAACGTGGTCGCCCGTGATGATGACGCCGGTCACGCCCTCGTGGACGGGCTGCGCGTAGTGCAGACCCTCAAGATCGCGGCCCTTCACGCGCACGGGCTCGCCGTCGGCGCCGACGACCAGTGAGGTGCTGTCCCAGCCCGCCACTTCGGCAACCTGGGGCAGCAACGCCTCTGCAAACACGAGCACTTCCTCGCCCACGAGTACGCCGACGTAGTCGGCGTCCGTCGCCAGAGTGACCGCGACGTTTGCAGGAAGCGTCCACGGCGTCGTAGTCCAGATCAGCACGCTGACCGGCAGACCTGCCGAGGAGAACGCCTCGACCGGCTCGGTAAGGGTGAACTTCACGTAGATGCTGTCGCTCTGTTCGTCGGAGTACTCGATCTCGGCCTCGGCCAGAGCCGTGTGGCATCGCTTGCACCAGTGGATGGGCTTACGGCCCTTGTAGATGGCACCTGACTCGTACAGCATCGAGAAGATCTTGACGTCGCCAGCCTCGTAGCTGTGCTTGAGGGTGAGGTAAGGGTCTTCCCAGTCGCCGCGCACGCCGAGGCGTTTGAACTCGTCGCGCTGCACGTCAACGA
>JARLGT010000109.1 GCA_031292615.1 Coriobacteriia bacterium
GTCGTCTCTCCACGAACGACAGACGTGTCTATGGCGTCGCGCGTGGTACCCGCCACGTCCGAGACGATAGCGCGCTCCTTGCCTGCAAGCTTGTTGAGCAGCGAGGATTTGCCTGCGTTGGGGCGACCGATGATCGCGATGTCGATCGTGTCGGTCTCCTCCTCGGGCTCAACATCAGGAAGTGCCTTGACGATCTCGTCGAGGATGTCACCGGTTCCGTGCCCGTGGGTCGCCGAGACGGGCCACGGCTGTCCCAAGCCCAAAGCCCAGAACTCGTGCATCTCGTCGTCTCGGCCGGGGGTGTCCATCTTGTTGACCGCCAAGAACGTGGGGCGACCTGCGCGAAGCAGGATGCGCGCGACTTCGGCGTCCTCGGGCGTCATGCCCACCTTGCCGTCGACCAGGAACACGATCGCGTCGGCCTCCTCGGCCGCCATGAAGGCCTGCTGACGAATGGAGGACTGGAACTCATCGGCGGTCTTGCCCGACTCAATGCCGCCGGTGTCGATCATCATGAAGTCGACGCCGTTCCAGTCCGCGTGGTGGTAGCTCCGGTCGCGCGTCACGCCGCGCGCCTCGTGCACGATGGCGTCGGCGGTCTGCGTGATCCGGTTTACGAACGTCGACTTGCCCACGTTAGGACGGCCGACGACAGCGACGATAGGTAGCGCCATGGGCGCGTCACTCCTTATGGGTAGTGGGCGGGTTCGCAGCAAGCCCTTCGAGCGCAGCGACCAGTCCGCCAGCGGTACAGGATAACAGACGCACGTCCCTACCTGAGCGCATACCCAGCTCGACAACGGGAACATCGTCGAGCATCAGTCCATCGGCGTTGACAGCGATGGAAGGAACGAACACTACGTCGCACTCGGTTGCCGAGGCGATCGTGGGCAGAATATCGGCCGCCGTCAGCAGGCCCGTCACACTGACGTTGCCGCCGAAGAAGTGATTCTCACTCGCGAGGACTTCAACGTGCTGACCGGCCGACAGGCGATAGAACAACCGCTGCAGGACAGGCGCGAAGAGTTCACCCGTCACGAATCCCAATCGAAGAGTCCGTGGCACTGCTTGCACGGCAGCGCGTAGGGGCGGCAGCATCTCGGCCGTCTCGTCGAGGAACGAGCGCACGAGGCCGATACCGTTCTCGTACTGCGGGAATCCGTCGTAGTGCTCGGCTGGTGGGACGTCGCGCTGCGCGTTGAGGTAGAACTCATCGGCGAGGTAGACCCACGTCACGCCGTCGCGTTCGCGAAACGCAGATTGCCACGGCTCGATCTGGTCGATGATCGCGCCAGCCGCTGCGACGTCTCCATACGACGCCGAGAACCGCTCCTGATGCGCGGTGAAACCCAGCGGCACGACCCCGACTGAGAGAATGCCCTCGCGCTCGGCCAGCCACGTCAGGGAGTGCTCCAATACGTCGCCGTCGTTGATGCCGGGCACGAGCACGATCTGCACGTGGAAGTCGATGCCGTCCGCCAGTAACTCGTCGAGGCGCTCCAGCGCACGATCCTCTCGGGCGCAGACGAGTTCGGTGCGCAACGCCGGGTCGATGGCGTGCAGCGACACGTACAGCGGCGAGAGGCGTTGCTCGGCGATACGCTCGACGTCAGCATCCGAGAGGTTTGTGAGCGTCACGAAGTTGCCCTGCAGAAACGACAGCCGGTAGTCGTCGTCGCGCAGGTATAGAGCGCGACGCAAGCCCTTCGGAAGCTGCGTCATGAAGCAAAACGCGCAGCGATTGCGACAGGTGCGGACACCGTCGAAGACCGCCTCGGCGAAGTCCAGACCCCAGGCCTCGCCCGGGTCGCGCGTCAGAGTGAGGGTATCCACTGTCTCTCCGCGGCGTCGCGCAACCTCGACCGTGGCGCCGTCGCTGGCCCACTGCCAGTCGAGAATGTCGCGCAGCATCTGCCCGTCGGCAGAAACGACAACGTCGCCTGCTCTGAGGCCGGCGCGCGCAGCTGGACTGGCCGGCTCGACCGCCGCAAGCGCTCCCCCGCCGAGCACCGGCGGGACGGAAGCGCCGTATGAGGCGCGTGGCGCCACAGCCGATCAGGCCATCGCTTCGATGGCACGAATCACGGCCTGCATCTGCTCGTCTGGCGTGGATGCGCCAGCGGTGACGCCGACGCTTTCGGCGCCCTCGAACCAAGCCGGATCGAGGTCGTCTGGCGTCTCGACGTGATGCACGCGGGGATTGACCTCGGCGCAGATCTGCACGAGCCGAGTGGTGTTGCCGGAGTTGTGACCGCCCACGATGACCATGACGTCCACCGTCTCCGCGAGCTCCTCGGCAGACTCCTGGCGCTTGACCGTCGCCGAGCAGATGGTGTTGAAGACTCGCAGCTCACTTGCCCGCGGCAGAATCGCCTCGACTACCTCGGACAGGCGCCGAGCCGACTGCGTGGTCTGAACGACGATGCCGATGCGCCGGCCGCCAAGCCTGGCAGGCAGCTCGGACGCCGAGGACACCACGATCGCCTCGCCGCCAGCGTGCGCGAGTATGCCCTCGACCTCGGGATGGTCGGCCTCTCCGACGATGACCACGATGTAGCCCTCGCGGCTCAGCTCGGCGGCGGCCTCGTGGGCCTTGCTCACGTGAGGGCACGTCGCATCGACCACGTTCAGCCCGCGTTCGCGCGCTTGCTCGATGATGACGGGCTCGACGCCGTGGCTCCGGATGACGAGCGTACCGCCGCCCACCTCGTCGAGCGCGGTCGCGACCTCGACTCCACGCTCGCGTAGCGCGGCGACGGCCTGCGGGTTGTGGATGAGCGGACCCAAGGTGTGCACCTCCGAGCCACTCTGGGAGGCCTCCTCGGCGAGGCGCAGCGCACGCTCGACTCCGTAGCAGATGCCAGCGTGCTTCGCGACTTCGACTCGCATGCTCATCCCTTCTCGGCAACTGCCCGCTGCTCGGCGATTCGACGCATGATCTCGGCGGTCATGGCGTCCAGACGCTCCTTGCGGCCCAGTTCGGCAAAGTCCTCGGCGCGCACGGGCTCGCCGTAGCTGATTGTGACGCGGGGGAAGCGCGGAAACCATGCGCCCCTGGGCAGTGCACGCTCCGTGCCGGATATGCCCACGGGTACTACGGGCGCATCGGCACGCGTTGCGATGAACGCAACACCCGAGTGGGCCTCACCGAGCTCGGCTCCGACTCCGCCGGCCTGGCGCGTACCCTCGGGAAAGATGCCGACCGGCTCGCCGTGCTTGAGCAGCGCCGTCGCCCGCCCGATTGCCTCGCGGTCGGCTGTGGCGCGCTTGATGGGGATGGTCCAGACGCGCGGGAGCAACCACCTGAGGACGGGTGCCTCAAACAAGTCCTGGCGTGCGATGAAGTGGGTAGGTTTCGGCACACCGCACCACAAAAGCACGGGATCGAGGTAGCTCACGTGATTGCCAGCCAGGACGTAGCCGCCGTCGCGCGGAACGTTCTCTACGCCGATGAAGCGCGTGCGGTACAGAACCAGGATGACCTTGGCGAGGGTCGCGCGCAGGACATGCGCAAGTCGCCAAGGTACGGAGCCTTCGCCGCTGGCGGGCGTGGCAAGTGGCGGCGCGCTCACACGCGACGCTCCTGAGCAAGCTCGACGATGCGCTCGACGACCTCGTCGAAGGTGAGCGTGGTCGTGTCGAGAAGCACCGCGTCGGGAGCCGCGGCAAGCGGCGAGTGTGCGCGCGTGGAGTCGATCTCGTCGCGCCTGAGAATCGCCGCGTGCACGGCAGCCGCGTCGACCACGTGGCCGCCTGCTGACTGCTGCGCGGCCCTGCGGCGCGCGCGTTCTTGCGCGCTGGCGGTCAGAAACACCTTCAGCTGAGCGTCCGGGAAGACAACAGTCCCGATGTCGCGACCCTCAACCACGATATTGCTGTGGCTGGCAATGTGCCGCTGCTGCTGCACCATGGCCGAGCGAACCAGCGCGAGTTTGGCGACCGGACTTACCGCGTCGTCGACCTCGGGCGTGCGAATCGCGTCGGTGACATCCTGACCGGCGATGAATACGCGCGACGGCATCGGGTCGCCCGGGTCGTGGCCGAACTCGATCGGGTCATCCTGCGCAATCGCCGCCACCGCCGACTCATCGGAAAGCGAGATGCCATGGGCCAGAGCCCGACTCGCAACCGCCCGATACATGGCGCCAGTGTCGAGATAGTGGAAGCCCAATCGCGCCGCAACGACCTTGGCGACCGAGGACTTACCTGAGCCTGCTGGCCCATCGATGGCGATGATCATTCGGTTGGACGACGCTTTCGACTCGGAGGCAGAGGCGTGTGAGATTGTAGCGCAGGCGTGCGAGTCTACGCGGTCGGGCGAGCCAGCTGTTCGAGGTCTGCGGCGAAGCGCGGGTAGCTTACCGCGACGGCGTCGAAGCGGTCGATGTCCACAGGCTGGGAAGCGACCAGCCCGGCTACCGCCCATGTCATTGCGAGCCGATGGTCGCCGAGAGAGTCCAGGTGCGCGCCCATGAACGTGGTCGGACCCGACACTACGAGCGTGTCGCCCTCGGCTCGGGCCGAAGCCCCCAACGCAGTCAGCCCGTCAACGATTGCCGCGAGCCGATCGGACTCCTTGACTCGCAGCTCGCCAACCCCCTCAAAGCGCGTCTCCCCCGCCGCCGCGGCAGCGGCCAGCGCCAGAATCGGGATCTCATCGATCACCGCCGGTATCTCGGCGGCCGTTACGACGGTTGGCCGCAGCACCGGCGTGTGCTTTGCGACGACCTCCCCCACGCGCTCCGCGCCGGTCTCGGGCCACGGAACGACCTCGAGGTCCGCCCCCATGCGCTCCAGCACGCGCAGAAAGCCCGTGCGGGTTTCGTTGAGCGAGACCCCCGGCAAGACGACCTTGCTGCCGGGCACCAGAAGCGCGGCGACGGTCAGGAAAGCAGCCGAGGAGGGATCCCGTGGCACCGAGATCTCACCCGCAGCGTCGAGCGAGACTGGGCCCTCAACGGACGCCGCGCAACGCTCGGCGTCTGTGTCGACCCGCACGCCGTATGCGGGCAGCAGGCGTTCGGTGTGGTTGCGCGAGAGCGCGGGCTCGGTGACGCGGGTGATGCCGTTGGCGTGGAGGCCGGCAATCAGGATGGCACTCTTGACCTGCGCCGATGCCACCGGGGAGTCGTAGTCGAGTGCCGCAAGGCGCGCGCATCCCTCCACGGTGATTGGCAGCGTGTCACCATCGGCGGTGACAAAGTGCGCTCCCATCTTGGTGAGCGGCTCGGTTACTCGGCGCATGGGACGCTTTGAGAGCGACTCGTCTCCAATCAGGGTCACTTTGATCGGCCAGCTTGCGAGCACGCCCATGAGAAGACGCGCTGTAGTCCCGCTGTTGCCGCAGTCCACCACCGGCTCCCACGCTGCCGGGCACGAGTCGCCCCATCCCTGGACCGAGCCGGCCAGCGAACCGTCCGGCTGCTCGGCGAGTTCGACGTGAGCGCCTAGCGTGCGCACGGCCCCGACCGTCGAGCGCACGTCGGCCGAGTCGAGCACGCCGCTGAGGCGCGTGGTTCCGCGAGCCATCGCGGAGAAGAGCACCGCACGGTGCGAAAGCGACTTGTCCCCAGGCACGTGGATCGTGCCGACTAGAGGCCCAGAGCCAGGTCCGAACTCAGTCATGGAAGCTACTCCCCCGCATCTTCGAGCGGCCGGACCACCGGTTCGTACCCGCGCTGTTCCAAGTCCGCAATCAACGCGCCGAAGTCGCCTTCGTCTGTCAGAACGAGAACGAGAACCGCCGAAGACTCCGACTGGTGGTCGATGTCGATGCCCTCGATGTTGCAGCCAGCCCGCGATGCGGCGCCGGTGATCTCGGCGACGACGCCGGTGCGGTCGAGCATCGGCACGGCCAGCTCGGTGAGCTGGGTGGTGGCCGGAACCCACTGGGCCGGCAGCGAGCGCCTGACCTCCGCCGCGCGCTCGAGCCACATACGAATCGCCTCGGCGTCGCGTGCTCTCAGCACCGTCTCAAAGCCCTCGAGCCTACTCCGAAGCTCCTCGATGCCTTCGGAGAGCGCTACGGCGTTGTCGAGGCAGATTCCGGTCCACAGCTCGGCGCTGCCCGCCGCGATGCGCGTCGTGTCCTTAAACCCACCGGCGGCCAACCGCATCAGCTCGCCTCGCTCGCCCGAATGTGCCGCCGCCAGATCGACCAGCGCCGCCGCCGTGACGTGCGGCACATGGCTCACGATGGCGACCGCCTCGTCGTGCGACGCCGCGTCGACCGAGATGACGCGGGCGCCGATGCCCGTCACCAGCGCGTGCATCGCGCTGAACGCCTCGGGGTCGGTGTCGGCCGACGGTGTCAGCAGCCAGTACGCGCCGTCGAACAGGTCGGCTTTGGCCGCCGAGACCCCCGACAGCTCGCTGCCGGCCATAGGGTGGCCACCCACGAAGCGCGATGGGTCCGGCAATACGTCGCGAACGGCGGCGAGAACCCCGCTCTTGGTCGATGCGACGTCGGTTACCACGCCGTGGAAGCGCTGATCAGCGAGCGTGTGCAGCCAGCCCTCGACGAAGCGCGCGGGAGTTGCGAGCACGACCAGGTCGACGCCGTCGTCGCCCAGCCAGGCCCGGGCGGAGTCACCGTCGGGTAGCGATGCCTCGTCGATAATGCCTCGCGCGACAGCGAGTTCCAGCGATGCCGCGTCCGTGTCGATGCCGACGACGCGCGGAGCGTTGGCCGTGCGCTTGAGCCCGGCAGCAAGCGAGCCGCCGATCAGCCCGACTCCCACGATGGCGACACTGCGGAATCCTGCGCTCGCCATCACTTCACCCCCAGATGCTTGCCTTCTAGAGCGATGAGAGGACGCATCCCGCCCATCAGTTCATCGAACAGCGCAGGGGTCAACGACTGGGGCCCATCACAGCGCGCGTGTTCGGGATCTGGGTGCACCTCGACCATTACGCCGTCGGCTCCGGCCGTAATCGACGCACGCGACATCGGCGTGATCAGGTCGCGGCGACCCGTGGCGTGCGACGGATCGGCGATCACGGGCAGGTGGGTGAGCGTCTTGAATGCTGCGACTGCGGCGAGGTCGAGCGTGTTGCGGGTGTACGTCTCGAACGTTCGGATTCCGCGCTCGCACAAGATCACGTCGCGGTTGCCACCCTTCAGCACGTACTCAGCCGCCGAAAGCGTCTCCTCGATGGTGGCTGACAGACCGCGCTTAAGCAGAATCGGCTTGTGCATCTTGCCGAGTTCCTCGAGCATCATGAAGTTCTGCATGTTGCGCGCACCGACCTGAAGCACGTCGGCCCACTCGGCGACGGTCTCGGCATCGCGAACGTCGAGCACCTCAGTCACGACCGGCAGGTCAACAGAGTCCCCGGCGGCGCGAAGGAGCCTGAGGCCTGCCAGTCCCATACCCTGGAACGCGTAGGGGCTGCTGCGCGGCTTGTACGCACCGCCGCGAAGCATCGTGGCTCCGGAGGCTGCGATCGCCTCGGCGGCAGCCATCATCTGCTCCTCCGACTCGATCGAGCACGGACCCGCAATCACTGCGATCGCACCACCCCCGATCGTGCTTCGGCCGATGCGTACCACCGTGTCCTCGGGCTGGAACTCCCGGGTCACGAGCTTGTACGGCTTGAGGACGCGTATGACCTCCTCGACGCCGGGCAGACCTTCAAGCTCGAGCGTGTAGATGATCTCGCGCTCGCCTATCACGCCGATGATCGTCTTGACCTCGCCCTGCGACAGGTGGGCCTCGGCGCCGTGTTCGCGCAAGATATCGACGACGTGATCGATCGTTTCCTGGGACGCGTGGTCCCGCATCACTACCAACATCGTGGGTCTCTTCTCTGTCGCGATAGTCCGGTTCGGGATAGGACACTTCCCGTCGCGGGCTGGGCAGAGGGGCTGCTAGACAGCGCCCAGCTTGGCGACGGCGGACGTGAGAGCCGCAACCGTGGCGTCCGTGTCCTCGGGAGTGCCGACACCGACTCGCAAAGCGGGAGCGGTGCCGAAGTCGCGCACGATGATCCCCTCGGCAAGGAGCGCCTCGAAGACTTCGACCGGCTTCTTCGTCAGCATGTAGACGAAGTTCGTTTCCGACGGCACGTAGGAGATGCCGAGCCGATCGAAGCACGAATACAGGTAGGCCTTCTGTTCTTGGTTCTCTTGGCGGCGCCGCTCAACCTCGGCATCATCGGCAAGCGAATAGTACGCGCCCACCTGTGCGACCGAGCTGACATTGAACGGCTCCCGAACCTTGTCCAGCGCTTGGACGAGTTCCTCCGGAGCGATGCCGTAGCCCACGCGGGCACCGGCAAGCGAGTAGATCTTGGAGAACGTGCGTAGCACGACGATCGGCTTGGTGCCGTCGAAGTAGTCCAGGCCGTTGGGGTACTCCGCGGATACCACGTACTCGAAGTACGCCTCGTCGATAACGACCAGGACATGCGGCGGGACTGCGGCTAGGAACCTTTCGAACGCAGCGCGCTCGTAGATAGTCCCAGTGGGGTTGTTGGGGTTGCACAGAAAGACGAGTTTCGTCTTCTCTGTGATCGCTGCCAGCATGGCGGGCAGGTCGTGGATCTGCTCGGAGGTCACGGGAACCTTGATGCCGGTCGCACACATCAACGCCGCGCACATCGGATAGACAACAAAGCTCGGCCACGCGAAAACGACTTCGTCGCCGGGGCCCAAGACGGCCTGGGCGATCAGCGTGAGCAGCTCGTTGCTGCCGTTGCCGACAACGATCTGGCTGCTGCTTACGCCCAGCTTCTCTGCCAGTCGGCGCTTCAGTGCGCGCTCGGCGCCATCGGGATAGCGGTTCAGGTGCGGCAGAACCGCGCGCATGCCCTCAAGCGCTGAGTCGAACGGACCGTAGGGGTTCTCGTTGCTCGACAGTTTGTGGATGACGTCCTTGCCGGACCTCTCACGAACCTCACTGGCGCGCAGCCCCGGAGCGTACGGCACCATCGGGCCGACGTGGGGTCGTATGAGCGCGTTCCAGTCCATTTCTCAGGTCCTCCGCGAGGGCCGTATGCAAGCGCGTGGATGGTGCCGACGATTGTCGCAGGTCAGCGGCGCGCAGGCAACCGCGCCAGCGCGCATGGCGTACCTACCCCTGAACGAACTCCACGAGCTGCGCGTGTCCGTCGATGACGCGAACCTGCGTGAGCTGCGCGTTGTGAATGGCAAACATCCAGAGCTGGTCGCCGCTCAGATGCAGAGTGTGTGCGAGCACCGCGCGCATGACGCCGGCGTGGCATACGAGCGCGTGGCGCCCGCCCATCGCAACAGCATCCTCTACCGCCGAGCCGACTCTTGCCTCGAGCTGGTTTCGCGACTCCCCGCCTGGCGCCACGGGCTCATCGGCTGCGCGGTAGTTAAACGGGATACCCGCCTCGGCGATCTCTTCCCACGTCAGCGCATGAGCCTGCCCGAAGTCCAACTCCAGGAGGCGCTTGTCGACGCGAAGCTCGACGCCGGCCAAGATTGCCGCCCGCCGAGCGACCACCAGCGCGCGCTGCAGGGGTGACGTCCAGATGAGTTGCGGTCTGAATCGTGCGATCTTGTGCGGCAGCCTGCGGGCCTGCTTGCGACCCTCGGCGGTGAAGGGCGACTCCCCCTGCCCCACGAAACGACCGTTGACGTTGGCGTCGGTCTCGGGGTGGCGGACGATAAGGAGGTCGGTCGTGGCCATCGCCTATACCACCAATGCGATCGCCGCGAACAGGATGGCCTCGGTGATCAGAACGCTCGCGCCCATCACGTCGCCGGTCACGCCGCCAAACCGCTGCGACAGCAGGTGCGGAATCGCTAGGGCGACCAGCACGCCGAACAGGCCTAGGAGCACGCCAGGGATCTTGAAGCCGATCCACATCCCCAGTATCGCTCCGGCGAGGGGCAGCACCGCGACCAAGATCGCAAGGAGGCTCGGGGCTCCCATGACTGAGCGTCCGAGCCCTCCAGGCCGAGCCGGCGTGCCGAGCCAGGCCGCTGCAGTAGCGGCGAATCGTGAGATCACGGGCACGAGGAGCAGCGGCAGCTCGTGAGGCGCAGCGACAATCGCTCCGATCGCGGCAACCTCGAGGAGCGCCAACAGAGTCACTGCCGCCGCGCCGAACGCGCCGGTGTGGCTGTCGGCCATGATCTCAAGGCGCCGCTCGCGGTCGTGCGAGCCCCAGAAGCCGTCGGCGACATCAGCCAGTCCGTCCCAATGAAGCAGCCGACTCATCAGCGCCCATGCAATCACTGCGAGAGCCGCGACGACATACGGCGCTTTGGGCGTGACTCGCAGGTAGTCGGCGGCCTTCACGATCGCGTAGCCGAGAACGCCGTAGAGAACGCCGACGGCCGGGAACCATCCCGCGACCTGCGTGCGACCGTCGTCCGGCCACCGGGAACTTGTCGGAACGACCGACAGCAGCGAGACTGCAAGCCCGGCGTCGCGCATGGGATGCTGCTCGGCCACGCGCTACTCCGCAGCCTCGGCGACGCCGGCCTCGGCAAACGTCGCCATTCCTGAGAGCATGCGGCATGCGGCGTCGATGATGCCCATCGCCAGAGCGGCACCCGTCCCTTCGCCAAGGCGCATGTCGAGCGCGAGAACGGGCTTCATCCCAAGGTGCTCGAGCACGACTGCGTGTCCAGGCTCGACGGACAGATGCGATGGCATGACGTAGTCGCGGGCTGCAGGGCACATTGCGATGGCCGCAAGTGTGGCCGAGCCCGCGATGAAGCCATCGCTCACAACCACGACGCCGGCCTCGGCGGCGCCAAGAACAACGCCCGCGAGCGCGGCAATCTCAAGCCCGCCAACTGCGGCTAGAATCCCGAGTGAGTCCAGCGAGGTGACGTCGTTGACTGCGAGCGCTGTGCGGACCACCTGGGCTTTGTGGGTGACCCCAGCGTCGTCCAGGCCCGTGCCACGACCGACGACCGTCTCGGCGGGTACGCCGGCGATGGCCGACGTCAACGCAGCGGCGGCTGTGCTGTTGCCGATGCCCATCTCCCCGGTGCCGATCAGCGCAACGCCGCTGCCGGCGGCATCACGCGCGGCACGCACGCCCACCAGCACGGCCTGGGCGCACTCCTCGCGCGTCATCGCGGGTCCGAGCGCCATGTTCGCCGTTCCGTGCGCGACGTTCGCGTGGACGATGCCCGGGAAGTCGCTCAAGTCCTTGACCACTCCGACGTCGTGAACGCTCACGTCGGCCCCAACACTCTCGGCTATCTGGTTGATCGCCGCACCTTTGCCCACGAAGTTCGCGACCATCTGCCAGGTCACGTCTTGCGGATACGCGGCCACGCCCTCGGCGACAACGCCGTGGTCCCCAGCCATGAGCAGGATGGACTTGCGCGCAACGCTAGGACGCACATCGTCCTGGACGCGCGCAACCTGCGCGGCAATCTCTTCAAGCCGGCCTAACGAGCGCGGCGGCTTGGTGAGGCTGTCGAGGCGCTCCCAAGCGCGTTCCTCGGCGGCGGGATCTGTGGCGGTCACGCTGGAGATGACGAATGCGAGCTGGTCTTCGTAGGTTGGCACGAGCTTCCTTTCAGTCAGGCGTATTGAGTGAGTGGTGCGTGCTGTATGCGTGCTGCGCTAGTCGTGAGGCCAGTGTGCCGTGCGCGGAAGGGCGGTGAGCGAGATCAGCCTCCCGGCAACGGTCAGATACGCGGCGTCAGCGGAGTCGACGAGATGCCGGTTGGCCCTGCCGAGCAGATCGCGAAACAGCCGACCGGATGCGAAGAACGGTACGATGCCGTCGCCCACCTGGTTGGTCACAACGATCGTGTCAGCGGTGCGGGCGCGCAAAGCGGTCACGATTTCGTCGAAGCGCTCCGTGCATCCCGCCTCGAAGCCCTCGGGAAGTACGTCGTCGTCGGCCTCGGCCAGCGAGTCGTTGGGACAGATTCGCGCCCACTCGCCCTCCATCACGCGGCCGAGCAGCGTGCCGAGGCAGTCCACCAGCAGCAGCTCGTCGCGCGGCGTCTCGATCCAGTGAAGCTCGCCGTCGTACTCGCGAGTGTGAAAGCCCGCTGGTCGGTCCGCCTGATGGCGCTGAATCCGCTCGGCGTACTCGAAGTCCTGGCCGTCTGACGTATGGCCGAACACCGCTACCGTCACGCCCACCCCATCGGCAAGACGCGTCCGTGCGAGATCTTGCGCGGCCGATGACTTGCCGCTTCGAGCTCCACCGGTGAATACGACGAGCGCCATGCTACTTCGCCTCCTCGAGGCCCACGGCCGCCTTGAGCGCCGAGACCTCCTGTGGTGTCAGGTATCGCCACGAAGCCTTGGACAGATCGCCGAGCGCTACGGGGCCAAAACTCACGCGATGCAGTTCGATGACCGGATGCCCGATCGCCGAGAACATCCGGCGAACCTGGCGCTTGCGGCCCTCGCGAATCGATATCTCACAGTAACTCGTGGTGCCTCGGCGAAGAGTGCTGACACGCGCAGGTGCGGTCAACCCGTCGTCGAGAGAGACGCCTTCTCTGAGCCTGTCGAGCTCCGGCTCCTCGACGCGTCCGTCCACTAACACGCGGTAGGTCTTCTCGACCTTCCACTTCGGGTGCAGGATGCGGTGCGAAAGCTCGCCGTCTGTGGTGAACAGCAACAGGCCGGTCGTCTCGTAGTCCAGACGCCCAACCGGGAACAGTCCCGGATGCGTCTTGATCGGCACGAGCTCTGCCACCGTGGTGCGCGCTTGGGGGTCGCTCATGGTGGTTACAACGCCCGCTGGCTTGTGCAGCGCGATGTAGACCGGCTCCTCGGCGAGGTGAACGACCTTGCCATCGACAGCCACTACGTCGACCGCCGGATCGACCTTCACGCCCAGCTCAGTCACCACCGCACCGTTGACCTTGACACGACCGGCCGTCATCAGGTCCTCACTCCCCCGCCGAGACGCCACTCCGGCGCGGGCAAGGAACTTCTGGACGCGCATGGGAACAACGCGCTCGCCAGCGGTCTCGGCGGGTGCGCGCCCTGTCTCTCGACGGTCGCTGGTCCCAGGTTCTGTCATCAGCGTCAGTCGATCATCTCGAGGTCTTCGGTATCGACCTCGTCTGTGGATGGCACGGTGGATCCGCCGGTCGACAGACGGTCGCGAATCGAGTGCTCGGTCTCGGGGTCGGGCGCGAACTCGGCCAGAGGCGGCAGCTCGTTGATGTCCTTGAGTCCGAACTTCTCCAGGAAGGTGCGCGTGGTTCCGTAGATGATCGCGTTGCCGCCGTTCTTGTCGCGGCCGACTTCGCGAACGAGGCCCTTCTCCACCAGCGACGCCAGCACGCCCTCGCTGTTGACGCCACGGACCGCGTTGATTCCGGCGCGAGTGACCGGCTGGTGGTAAGCCACAACCGCGAGCGCTTCAAGCGCCGCCTGCGACAGTCGCCGGGTATCCCACGACAAAACGTACTGTTCGATCACGTCGTGATAGGCGGGATGCGTGTAGAAGCGCCAGCCTCCGGCGACCTCACGCAGCTGGAATCCACGCTCGGTCTCGCGGTACTCCTCGGCAAGATTGGCTAGCGCGGCCTCCACGTCGCCGGGCGCGGTGTCTAGGAGCCGCGCAAGGCGCGCCGCGGCCACGGGTTCATCCGACACGAACAACAGCGCCTCCAGGGCACCACGAAGGCTCTCAGAGCCGCTCATCTACTCGTCCTCCTCGGTGTGGATGCCGCGCTTGGCGGCTTCCTCCGCGGTCAGGTGGGTGATAACGATGTCGCCGAACAGCGCGTCTTGGGACACGTCGGCCATACCGCGCTTGTAGAGCTCCAAGATTGCGAGCAGCGTGACGACCACCAGCTCTGGATCCGGATCCTGGCCGAGCAGGTCGCTGAAGCGAGCAGAGCCATCGCGCTGGATGCGCCGCCGCACGCTCTCGGCATGAAGCTCCAGCGAAATCGGCATCGAGGCGACGTGTTCGGCCTCGAGAAGGAAGACCTCGCGCTTGTGCAACAGGTCGGCGCAGATGACCGCCAGGCCGCGAAGCGTAAGACCCTCCAGGTAGTCGGGCATCAGCCCGAGGAACTCCATCTCGAGCCCGGCCTGCCGAGGATGCATGCGGTCCTCGGACTCCATACGCGCCGAGAGCTCTTGGGACGCATTCTTGAACTGCTTGTATGCGAGCAGCCGAGCAACGAGGATGTCGCGGGCCTCCTCGGGCGACAGGTCGTCGAGCTCGTCGCCGAAGTACGCCTCTTCCTTGGGGAGCAGCGAAGCTGCCTTGATCTCGAGCAGGGTCGCCGCCACCAGCAGGAAGTCGCTCGCAACGTCGAGATCGAGGTCGGCCATCTTGTCGATGTGCAACAGGTACTGGTCGGCAACCTCGGCTATTGAGATGGCGTTGACGTCGAGCTTTTGGCGCGCCACGAGGTGGAGCAGCAGGTCGAAGGGACCCTCAAAGACGTCTGTCTTGACGGTGTACGCCACGCGGACGTCCTACAGGACCGAGTCGGTGTCGTCGCCCTCGGCGAACGACGGGGCGGACGTGGCGTTGACGGCGTTGGGGTCGCGCGGCTTGACGCCGGCAGAGAGTTCGGTGCGCGCGTCGATGCCGACCAACTCTCGGCAGGTCGCAACAACGTTGGTGGTGACGGGCCGCGCCTTGGCAGCGCCCGCCGCAAGGACGTCCCACGCATGGTTCGGAATCGCCGCAAGCTCGGCGCGACGCGCCTGGAACGGCGCGTAGTACGCGATGAGGTCCTCGGCCAGCTTCTTCTTGTGCGCCACGCACCCGCACTCGGCGCTGCGGCAGCAGCCCTCCCACTCGGCAATCTCGTCGGCGGGAGCGAAGAGCTTGTGCACGGCGTGCAGCGGGCAGATGTCGGGGTCGCCCGGATCGGTCTTGAGCTTGCGGGCGGGGTCCGTCACGAAGGACATGACCTTCTTGCGCATCTCGTCCGGCGCGTCGTCGATGTAGATGGCGTTGCCGTAGCTCTTGCTCATCTTGCGGCCGTCGGTGCCGGGAACGCGGGCGCCCTCCTTGGCGATAGCGGCCTTCGGCTCAACGAGATAGTCGCCGTATGTCGCATTGAAGCGGCGCACGATCTCGCGCGTAAGCTCAAGATGTGGCAGCTGGTCTTCGCCCACGGGAACCTCGTCAGCAAGCACGATGGTGATGTCGGCGGCCTGCAGCAGCGGGTAGAGGAAGAAGCCGAGGTTTCCCAGGTCCTTGTCCGTGATCTGCTCGCGCTGCTCCTTGTAGCTCGGAACGCGCTCGAGCCACGGCTTGGGGGTGACCATGGAGAAGAACGTCATCAGCTCCACGACCTCAGGCACGTCGGACTGGCGGTAGATCGTGCAGATCTCCGGATCTAGACCTGCGGCAAGCCAGTCCAGCACCATCTCCTCGGTGGACTCCCGCACGTGGCTCGTGTCCTGCCACACCGTGGTCAAAGCGTGGTAATCGGCGATGAAGTAGAAGGCATCGTTGTCGTGCTGCATCTGCAGCATGTTCTGCAGGTTGCCGAACCAGTGCCCGATGTGGAGCTTGCCGGTCGGACGGTAACCGGTCAGTGTGCGCTTCTTGGCCATACGGTGCGGCACTCCAAGGTCGTCGGTACGGTGCCGTCCATCATAGCGCAGCGCGCAGGCTTCGCGGCCCCACGGCGCCTATTCCGCCGAGCCCAGTTTGGCAGAGTGACCGTCTCGGCGTCACCCTTCCGCACCGACTCGAAGTTCAGCATTCGCCCCACCGAGCGGCCCGTAACCGTCGACCAGGCGGTCATCAGCTTGCCGCTGTTGGCGATGGAGAGTTTGTCTGGCTCCGATGCAACAGGCGGGGCAAGACCAACGTCGCCCACAGAGTCGTTCGAGTCTAGAAATCGGTCGACTCCGATCGCCACGCCCTTGAGATGGTGGCGAACCTGCGACATCCCTGAGGAATCGATATCGAGGTTGAAGTCCGCCAACTGCGAACCGTACGCCGACTTCAAGTCGGCAATTACCGACTCGCGTGTCTGAGCGACGTCGACGTCTGGAGCTTGAGACGAGTTCCTGGGAGCAAGCCAGCTGCTCAGCAGTGGAAGGATGACGCCCAGAAACACGCACACGCAGACGAGCGCGACCGCGATCCCCGCTGCCACGAGGCATCCGCGGCTACGCTGTGTGGGCTGCGCAGCGGCTAGTGCTGCCTCAAGATCGGTTGGCCTGTCCTTGGAAGGTGGCGTTGCCACGACCGGGGATGGCGGTCCGTCAAGCAGTGGCCGAGGGGGGCGGGCCGGTGGGAAACGCGTCCGACGCAAACTGACACCCTACTCGGCTCCGGGGGGCTCGGCGGGTCGGGAAGCGGCAGCCCATCCAGATCTCGAACTCCCACTCGCTCCCCCTCCGGGCGCGCAGGGCCCTACCTAGCGCGGCATCAGGAGATTCAACACCGCCAGCGCTGTATGCTCAAGATACCAGCCGATTGGGTTGAGCCCCGGCATGCCGACGAGGCTGCCCAGGTACGGAATCCCGATGAGAAGCACGATGAGAATGCCGAACGCGTAGCGCTGAATGCCGTACCAGCCGCGCAGCATGGAGTCAGGCAAGAAGATTGGAACGATGCTCGAGCCGTCTAGCGGTGGAATCGGAATCAAGTTGAAGAACATCAGCACGAGGTTGATCTCGGCCAGCGAGTAGCCGACGACGTAGAGCGCCTTGGCCAGCCCCTCATTGGCACCTAGTACCGGCACGGCGGCCCACGCTATCGCTGCCCCGACCAGAGCGAGCGCCAGGTTGGCGCTGGGCCCCGCGAACCCAACGATGATCTCGCCCTGTCGCAGATTCTTGAAGTACATGGGGTTGTACGGCACCGGCTTGGCGTAGCCAAAGATGAAGCCTCCCGCTAGGAAGCCGATCAGGGGTAGCAGAATCGACCCGAACGGATCGATCGACTTGATCGGGTTCAGCGTCAGTCGCCCCGCGTTCTTGGCGGTGGGGTCGCCCAGCTGGTAGGCGGCCCAGCCATGCATGAACTCATGGAACGTTATGGATGGAATCAGGAAGAGAAGCGGCAACACGGACGTGATATCGAAGTTCACGCACGATCCTTTCGCGGTCCGATCAACCCGGCCCTGGTGGCCAGACGTCGGAGATTTGTCAGCTCGGCCTCACGGCCCACGGCGCGCCCGTCGAGGCGGTCGTCGAGAGCACGCGCAAGTATAGCCGAGAACCCGGCGCCGGGACTTGCGCCCATCGCGATGAGGTCGGCTCCGCTTACAGCGAGCCGCACGCCAGCCAGCTCGCCGAGGAAGCGCTCGACGCGCTCTCGCGCTAGCGCGCCGCCGCGAGCCCAGAGCACGACGAGCGTCTCGGCGGCCAGCGGGTGCAGCAGACGGAAGAGCCGGCTGTCCCGCAACCCCCGAGGGCTCTCGAGCGCGCGCAGCACCACCGCGCCCCGCTCAGCCAGCTGGAGCCCGACGGCCGCCTGCTCCCGGCCGATGTGCAAGTGCCGCAACCACTTTGGCCCGGCCTTGCGAGTGCCGCAGGCTGCAAGCACGGCGATGAGCACCATCTGCCGCCTTGCCGAGAACCCGGGATGGCGGCCGCACAGCTCCACCAGTGCGTGGTCTGTGTCGCGAACGATGTCGACGACACCGGCGACATCCGCTCCAGAAGGCAGCAGAGGTGTCAGCGCACCGAGCGCCGCAAGGCGAGCAACCGCCACCGCAGGGTGACGCTCGCGCAGGATGTCGACCAACTCCTCGCGGATGCGCGCACCCGAGACTTCCTCAAGCATGCGCATCTCGGCGGCGCGGCGCGCAAGGCCCTCGGTGCTCGGGTCCATCGCAAAGCCGTATCGCGCCTCAAAACGCGCGGCACGCATCACGCGTGTCGGGTCGTCGACGAAGGACAACGAGTGCAAGACGCGCACGACGCCAGCGTCTAGGTCGCGCAGCCCCGCGAAGGGATCCGAGACCGACCCAAAGGATCCGGGCTCGAGACACGCAGCCATCGCGTTGAGCGTGAAGTCGCGCCGAAACAGGTCCTGGCGAAGCGACGAGAGCTCGACTGTCGGCAGCGCCCCGGGACGCGCGTAGTACTCGGTCCGGGCGCTCGCAACGTCCACATGAAAGTCGCGAGCGAACGCTATCACGGCAGTGCCGAAGCGTCGGTGCACCTTGACCGAGACGCCCATGCTCTCCCCTAGCGACTCGGCAAAAGCGATTCCATCGCCCTCTACCACCACGTCAACGTCGAGGTTGGGCAC
>JARLGT010000110.1 GCA_031292615.1 Coriobacteriia bacterium
CCGAGGAACGGCGTGCCGGCTCCCACCCTGTGCCGCAGCACCTCTTCGACGCCGCTCTCGCGCAGGTTGGAGGCGGCGTCGCGAAACGCGCCCACGCCTGGCAACACGATGCCGTCGGCGGCCTCGATCAGCGCCGGGTCGTCGGTGACCACGACGTCCTCGACGCCGGCGTGCTCGAAGCTCTTCTGGACGCTGCGCAGGTTGCCCATCTTGTAGTCGACGATTGCGATGTGCGGGCTCACAGCGCGCCCTTCGTCGAAGGCACGCCGTTCACGCGCGGGTCGAGCGCGACCGCGGCCGCAAGCGCCCGCGCCACCGCCTTGAACGCGGCCTCGACGATGTGGTGCGCGTTCTCGCCCGCAAGCGAGCGGACGTGCAGCGTGATTCCCGCGTTGGTGGCGAGCGCAGTGAGGAACTCCTTGGCGAGCGTCGTGTCGAAGGTGCCGATGATCTCGATCGGCAGCGAGACGTCGTAGTACAGCGCACCCCGGCCGGAGATGTCGACGGCGGCCAGTACCAGCGCCTCGTCCATGGGCAGCGCGGTGTAGCCGAAGCGCGTGATGCCGCTCTTGTCCGCTAGCGCCTTCGCGACGGCCTGACCCAGCACGATGCCCACATCCTCGACGGTGTGATGCGCGTCTATCTCCAAGTCGCCCTTGGCGTCGACCGTCAGGTCGAACAGCCCGTGGCGCCCAAAGGCGTCAAGCATGTGGTCGAAGAACGGCACGCCCGTGGACACAGCAGCCTTGCCGCCGCCGTCCAGGTCGAGCGTCACCGTGATCTGCGTCTCGCGGGTCTCGCGCGTGATACTCGCCGAGCGGCCCATGTGCGCTCCCCTTCCCGGGTGTTTGTTACTCGCGGTCGCCGGCGGCCAGGATGTCGCTTGCTCGGCGGTGTGCGAGGCAGTCTTCCATCGCCGCGAGGAAGCGGCGGTTCTCCTCGTCGGTGCCTACCGTGACGCGCAGGCAGTCTTCGAGTCCGGGCGCGCGAGAGAAGTCCCGTACGAGCACCGAGTGGTTGTGCAGCAGGTCGCGCCAGAGTGCCGCACCGTGCTGGACGTGGAACAGGACGAAGTTGGCTTCGCTAGGATAGACCGTCACCTCGGGCAGCATCGACAGGCCGTGCATGACCTGGTCTCGGCCGCGAACGATGTCGCGAATCTCCTGCTCGAAGACCATCCGGTCGCGAAAGACGCTTGCCGCAACCCACTGCGAGAACGAGTCGACGGAGTAGGGCTGGCGCACCTTCATGAACTCGGTGACCACGTCGGCATGCGCGAGCATGTAGCCCACGCGCAGTCCGGCCAGCGAGAACGCCTTGGAGAACGTGCGCAGGATCACGAGGTTCTCGCAGCGCGTCATGTGCTGACGCATGGTCTGTCGGCTGAACTCGAAGTACGCCTCATCGACCATTACGAGTGCATCGGTGGTGTGCAGCAGCTCGATAAGGAACGACTCGTCGGTCAGGCCGCCGGTTGGGTTGTTGGGATTGGCGATGACCACGATGTCGATGTCACCCTCGGCGACGCGAGCGAGCACCGCCTTCTGGTCGATCGAGAAGTCGGCAAGCCGAGGAATGCCCACCACTTCCGTGCCGGTGACCTGGGCATCGATGTCGTACATGGTGAAGGTGGGCGGCATGTCCAGTATCTTGCGACCCGGACCGCCCCACGCCAGCAGCATGTCGAAGATCAGCTCGTCGCCGCCGTTGCCGACCAACACGTTCTCGGCGTCCAGGCCGTTGGCCTCGGCGATCAGGCGACGCAGCTCGTGCGCGGTGGGATCCGGATAGCGGTTGAAGCGAAACGACGGCAGGTTTGCCGCAAGCTTGGCCAATATCTCGCCGGGCAGGTTGGCGGGGTTCTCGTTGCTCGCGAGGATGACCTCAGCCTTGACCTCCTTGGCGTCGTACGGGACGAGGTCCTCGAGCTCGGGCCGAGACGGGCGCAGGTTCTTTGCCATCTTAAGCTCCGCCGTCCTCATCCATGTAGCCGTCTTCGGTGATCGAGTCGTCGACCTCGAAGTCGAACTCGATGCGTGCAGCTTCCGCACCGCCGAGGTCGATCTTGGTGTCGGCCTCGTCCATCTCGACGAACGATTCGACGGCCTCAAGGCGCAACGAGACCGCACGACCGTGCGCCCACAGGCCCTCCTTGTCGGCGATCGCAAGCACGCTGTCGCTGTCCATCGCGAGCGCCTCGTAGCTGTACGAGAGCACGCTGGACTTCTTGATGAAGTCGTCGACCGACAGAGGCGAGCTGAAGCGCGCCGTCCCGCCGGTGGGAAGCACGTGGTTGGGACCGGCCACGTAGTCGCCAACACTCTCCGGCGTCCACTGCCCCAGGAAGATGGCCCCAGCGTTCCGGATGCTGCCGAGCAGGTCGAACGGCTCGGCCATCTGCACCTCGAGGTGCTCCGGTGCGATCAGGTCGACCGTATCGAGCGCCGCGACGATATCGGGGCACACCACGACAAGCCCGTTGTCGGCGAGCGAGCGGGCAGTGATCTCGCCTCGGGGCGACTCGGCGATCAGCTCGGCGAGCGCGGCCTCGACCAGGTCGGGCAGCTCGGGATCGGTCGTCACCAAGTAGGTTGCGGCGCGCGGGTCGTGCTCGGCCTGTGCCATCAGGTCGATTGCGACGAACGCCGGCACGGCGGTCTCGTCGGCAAGAACGAGGACTTCGCTTGGGCCGGCGAGCATGTCGATGCCTACGTCGCCCATGACGAGCTTCTTGGCGGCGGTGACGTATGCGTTGCCGGGGCCGACGACCTTGTCGACGCGCGGGATGGAGTCGGTCCCGTAGGCGAGGGCTGCCACTGCCTGCGCGCCACCCACCTTATAGATCTCGTCGACGCCAGCCTCGGCTGCAGCGGCAAGCGTGTAGGGATTGACCGAGCCGTCGGCCGCCGGTGGCACGACCATGGCGACCTCGTCGACGCCCGCCACGAACGCCGGGATCGCGTTCATCAGCACGCTCGATGGGTACTTGGCGCGCCCACCCGGCACGTAGATGCCTACGCGCCTAAGTGGCGTGACCTTCTGGCCGAGAAAGACGCCACCCTCCTGAGTGGTGAACCAACTCTGAGGAATCTGGCGCTTGTGGAAGTCCTCGATGGCGCCGGCGGCGGTCGCCAGCGCGTCGAGGAACTCCGGCTCGACTTGTCCCACCGCGGTTTCGATCTCCTCGGGGGTCACGAGGAAGCTCTCGATGGCGGCCTTGTCGAAGTTCAGTGTGTACTCGCGAAGCGCGACATCTCCGCGCTGACGAACGTCGTCGACGATGCGGGCCGCAACGCCGATGATCTCCGCGTCGACACCCCCGCTACGCGCGAGGTCGGCATCGGTCAGGCGCTGTCCCGGTTGGAGCTCGATTCGGCGCATCATAGTCTGTTTCGGTCCTTTCGTGTTCATCTCGCGGTCAGCCGCGGAATCGTCATTCTACCGGCAGCGCCGCGAGCGCGTCGGCAAGAGCAAGGACGCGGGGATCGGTCCGCACGGCCGCCGGATTGCCGACGAAGCGCGCCGTGGACTCGAGCACCTCGCCAACGATCTTGAGGCGATTCTCCCTCAAGGTAGTACCCGTCGCGGTGATATCGACGATCTGGTCGGCCAGACCGATAAGCGGGGCGAGCTCGATGTTACCGTGCAGCTTCACAATCTCGACCTGAACGCCGATCCCATCGAAGTACGTCTGCGTGATGTTGGGGTACTTGGTCGCGACGCGAACCACCCCCAGGTGCTGCAGCCGCTCACGAACCTGCGAGCCCGCGTCCTCGGGTTCGGCCACGATGAAGCGGCAACCGCCGAAGTGCAGGTCGACAAGTTCAACTGAGTCCAGCGCCGCTTCGACCAGTACGTCTTTGCCCGCAATCGCGCAGTCGGCACCGCCGTAGGCGATGTAGACGGGTACGTCGGTGGGCCGAGCGATGATGAACTCGACATCGGGATTGCGGATGATGAGGGTGCGGCCCGGTTCGGCCAGACCCGTAGTGTCGAGGCCGGCTTCGGTCAGGAGCCGCACGCTGTCGGGGAACAACGCGCCCTTGGGAACGGCGATGCGCAGTGGGCGGGGCGCGGAAGCGTCGCGAAGCGCGATCATGGGCGCGTGCCTCCCAGGCTCGGTGCATCGGTCGCAGGCTCGGCCCACGTCGACGTCGGTGGATAGGGTGTTGGCTCCTCGAGCGGAAGGGCCGGCTGGCCCTCGCGGTCGAGCCGCACCGGCTGCGTGCCCGCACGCGCCTGCAACGCCTCGGCAGCGCCGAGACGCTCCGCCTCGCGCACGAGCCCGAGGCCCGTGCGCTGCGAAAGCGCGACATGCCAGCCTGCCGCGCGCAGAGTGCGAGCGACTTCCAGCGCACTTGCCGCGTCCCCGCCGAGAACCGCATCCAAGCCGCGCACGCTCACGCGCGCCTGCTGCTCCATGAGCGCGATCATCACGCGCTCGAGTCCCAGCGCGAAGCCGATGGCCGGCGCTGGCGCGTCGAACGCCGCAAGCACGCCGTCGTAGCGGCCTCCGCCGGCGAGCGGCAGTCCGAGGCCGGGCGCGTACGCCTCGAGCACCAGGCCCGTGTAGTAGTCGAAGGAACGCATCACCGAGAAGTCCACGAGCACGCGCGATGCGGCGCCCGAAGCCTCAAGCAGCGTCCATGCCCGGGAGAGTTGGTCGAGTGCGTCCTCACAGCCGAGACCCGCTGTGGCTTCTCGGCAGGCGACGATGGCCTCGCGGCCTCCACGGATGCGCGGGACAGCCGAGAGCGCGCGAGCGACTGCGGGGTTGGCGGCATCGCGGGCGAGCACGTCGAGGCCGACGAGGTTGCGCTCGTGCGCGGCGGCCAAGACGGCCTCGTTCCAGGCAGCCGGCGCCTCGGCAGCCGTGAGAATGGCGTGCAGCACCGCGACCGTGCCGATGGCAATCGTGAACTCCGGAAGACCGGCAGCGTCGAGCGCGGCGACCAGCAGCGAGACGACCTCCGCGTCGGCCGACGGGCCCTCCTCGCCGATGAGCTCGACTCCAGCCTGCGAGAACTGCCGAGCCTGACCGCGCAGCGACTCGTGCTCGCGGAAGACTTCTGCGGCGTAGCGGAAGCGGTGCGGCCCGGGAACGCCGGACAATCGCGAAGCCACCAAGCGCGCGATGGGAACGGTCATATCCGGACGCAGCGCGAGCAGGCGACCGTCCAGATCGATCAATCGAAACGCGGTGCCTTGGAGCGGACCTGCAGCCGCCTCGAGCGCGGCCAAGTCCTCGGCTACCGGGGTCTCGACAAGGCCGTAGCCCCACGAGGCAAACTCGTCGGCGATCGCGCGCGACACCGCGTCGCGCTCCGCGGCCTCGGCAGGTAGGACATCGCGGAATCCGCGTGCGGTCACAGGACGCATCAGATCTGACATCCCCTCTGAGGTGTGCAGCGCCGGCTTCAGCCGGCGCGGGGTGGTCGGTACTGAACGCGGTCACTCTATCACAGTAGAGTGCTGTAGTGCAACGATGACTCTCCAAGCAGTGGCTGTGTGGGCCGCTCTAGGCCTTGGTCGCCCAGCGACGAACCTCGGGCTGGCGCAGCGCCCGACCCTCTTCAGAGATCGCATCGCCACCAAAGAGCTCGATGAGCTCGGCGTGCAGCCCGGTGGCCCCGGCTTCCACGCGTTCGGCCATCTTGCACACGATGGTGTGCTGCGTGTCCTCGTCCCAGACGTGCATCTCGACAAAGTCGCGGCCTGGGAAGTGGCCGAGCACGGATTTGAGCTTCTCGTGACGCCCGTTGACCAGCGCCCCACCATCCGTAGTGATCACGATGCGGCTGGGCGGTGAGGCGAACGCCTCACCATCGAACGGCTGCAGCTCGCTGACGATCAGCTTTTTGCCGCGATCGGAGTCCTCAAGGCGCGCCTTGAGCCGCACGACCTCGTCGACGGCGACCAAGTCGCGAAACGCATCGTACGTCTGGGGGAACAGCACGGCCTCGATAGAACCGTCGAGGTCTTCGAGGGTGACGATGGCCATCATCGTCCCCTTCTTGGTGGGTCGAGGCACGACGGCGGCCAGAATGCCGGCAAACCAGCCGGTGGTGCCGTCCGCAAGCTCGTCGATGTCGCCCAGCGAGTAGTCGGCGGCTCGGCGGACCTCATCGGCGATCTCGCGAAGCGGGTGGTCGGAGACGTAGATGCCCAGCATCTCCTTCTCAAACGCCAACCTCATCTTCTTGTCCCACTCGTCGCCATTGGGCTCGGGGACGTCCTCGGCAAAGCCCGAGTCCTCGGCCGCGAACATGTCGAACATCGAGACCTGCCCCGAGTCGACGTCCTTGGCGCGCTTGAGCGCCGAGTCGACTGCCGAGTCCATCATCGAGAGCAGGTGCTTGCGCGTGTAGCCGGTAGAGTCGAAGGCGCCGCCCTTGATGAGCGCCTCAATCGTCTTCTTGTTGGCCTGCCGCATGTCGACTCGAGCGCAGAAGTCCTGCAGCGACGTGAAGACGCCTCCCTCTTGGCGCACCCGCGCGATCTCGGCGACCACACCCTCGCCTACGCCGCGGATGCCGGCCAAGCCGAAGCGGATCCCCTCGCCGGGTACCGGTGTGAAGTCGGCGCCCGACGTGTTCACGTCAGGTGGCAGCACGTGGTAGTTCGCGCGGTTGCACTCGGCAACGTAGTGAACGATCTTGTCTGTCTTGCCGGTGTAGCTGGTCAGCACCGCCGCCATGTACTCGAGCGGATAGTGCGCCTTGAGATAGGCGGTCTGCATCGTGAGTAGACCGTAGGCCGCCGAGTGGCTCTTGTTGAACGCGTACTCGGCGAATTTGAGGATGTCCTCCCACATGCTCGCGGCCATCTTGGTGTCGTAGCCTTGCGAACCGGCGCCTTCGACCCAAGCGTCACGCATCGGCTTGAGCACTTCGATGTCCTTCTTGCCCATCGCCTTGCGCAGCTTGTCGGCCTTGGCAGCCGTAAAGCCGCTCATGGTCATCGAGATACGCATGACCTGTTCCTGGTAGACGATCGCGCCGTACGTCTCCTCGAGGATCTCCTTGAGGCGATCGTCGTAGTACGTGATCGCGCGACGCCCGTGCTTGCGCTCCACGAAGTCCTTGACCATCCCGCTGCCGAGCGGACCCGGGCGGTAAAGCGCAAGCACCGCGACGATGTCGGCAAACGTGGTGGGAACCAAGTCCTTGAGCAGCTGGCGCATGCCGGGCGACTCGACCTGGAAGACGCCCACCGTATCGGCGCGCTGCAGCAGAGCAAACGTGTCGGGGTCGTCTAGTGGAAAGTCGTCGGGCACCAGATCGATGTCGTGTGACGTCTTCACGTTCTTGACCGCATCGGCGATGACGGTAAGCGTACGCAGGCCGAGGAAGTCCATCTTGAGCAGGCCCATGTCGGCGACGGTAGGACCGTCGTACTGCGTGATGACCGAGCCACCCTTGGTGTCGTACTTGACCGGCACGTAGAAGTGCAGCGGGTCTCGGCAGATAACGACGCCGGCGGCATGAATGCCCTCGCCGCGCACAATGCCTTCGAGCGCAGAGGCTGCGTCGACGATTCGCTTCGTGTCAGGGTTCGAGTCGTAGTCGGCCTGGAACTCCGCGTTTTGGGCCAACGACGACTTGATGGTGGCGCCGAGATCTTCGACGATCATCTTGCTGATCTTGTCGGGCACGCCGTAGGGGTAGCCCAGCACGCGCCCGGCGTCGCGCACGGCTGCGCGAGCCTTCATGGTGCCAAAGGTGATGATCTGGGCGACCTTGTCCTCACCATACTTGCGCTTGACATAGTCGATGACCTCGCCCCGTCGCTCATCGTCGAAGTCCATGTCGATATCGGGCATCTCCGTGCGCTCGGGGTTGAGGAAGCGCTCGAAGAGCAGACCGTTGGCGATGGGGTCGAGGTTCGTGATACCGAGCGAGTAAGCGATGATGGAGCCCGCCGCGCTGCCTCGGCCAGGACCAACGCCGATTCCCTGGTCCTTGGCCCACTTGGTGAAGTCCTGGACGATGAGGAAGTACGCCGAGATCCCCTTGGGAGTGACGATCGACAGCTCGTAGTCGAGCCGGTCGATGTACTGCTGATCGATCGGGTCGCCGTAGCGCTCCTTCAGGCCGATGATGCACTGCTCGCGCAGGAACTTGTCCTCGCTGGAGTCCTGGGGCACCTCGAACTTCGGCAGGATGATCTTGCCGAACTCCATGTCGACGTTGCACTTCTCGGCGATCTCGAGGGTGTTGGAGAGCGCCTCCTCGTACTCGCCGATGGCTTGGCGCATCTCGTCGGCGGTCTTCATGTAGAACTCGTCGCACGAGAACTTCATGCGCCCCGGCTGGTCGACGGTCGAGCCGGTGCCGATGCACAGCAGCAGGTCCTGGGTCTTGGCGTCCTCGCGCGTGAGGTAGTGGATGTCGTTGGTGGCCACCGTGGGCAGGCCCAGCTCCCGCGCGATGCTGGAAAGCTCGCGGTTGAGCTGCTTTTGCGAGGTGCCGTTGTTGGCGACGATGCCCTGCTCCTGCAGCTCGACGTAGAAGTCGCCGGGCGCGAAGATGCGCGAGTACGTCTCGGCCCACTTGCGCGCCTCGTCAGGCTGGCCCATCTCGATGGACTTCGACAGGATGCCGCTCATGCACGCCGAGGTCGCCACGAGCCCCTCGGAGTACTGCTCGAGCAGCTCCAGGTCGACCTGCGGCTTGTAGTAGAAGCCGTTGACGGCCGCCTCAGAGACGAGCGCCATCAAGTTGCGGTAGCCCTCGTTGTTCTTGGCCAGTAGCAACAGGTGATACAGGTTGGGCTTGCCCTCGCGCTTGCCGCGCGTCCCCGGCGTGAAGTAGACCTCGCAGCCGATGATCGGCTTGACGCCGGCCTTGGTCGCCGTCTTGTAGAAGTCGACCGCGCCATACATGTAGCCGTGGTCGGTGATGGCGAGCGCCGGCATATCGAAGTTGACCGCCTGCTGCACCAGCGCCTTAACGCGGGCAGCGCCGTCCAGCATCGAGTACTCGGAGTGGGTGTGCAGGTGGACGAAGGACATGGCGCCTAGGCGCGATCTGCGCCCTCGGCAAGCTTGCCGAGAACGCGCGCGTAGCCGTCTGCTCCGTAGTTCAGCGACTTGCTGACACGAGAGATCGTGGTCGCCGAGGCGCCCGTGCTCTCCTGTATCGCCGAGTAGTGCTCGCCGGCGGCCAGCATGCGCGCGACCTGGAGGCGCTGGGCCATGTCCTGGATCTCGCGAATCGTGCACAGGTCGAGGAGCAGCGCGTAGGCCTCATCCTCGGTGTTCAGGAGCAGAAAAGCCCGCAGGAGCTCATCGACTTCGGGCGTGCGAACGCGATCTTCCGACATGGAAACTGACTCCCCAAGCGTGCAGCCGAGAACCACAACATATCGCGGTCAGGATACCACGCAGCACCGACATACTGGGGGTCCGAAGGGCCGAGCGGCGGCCGAATCCAGACGAGCGGCCTGCCCGCGTGACAGACGCGAGCGGGCGTATCGGCAAGGCTGGTCGTCGGCCTACAACACCTCGTCGCCGATGCCCACGCGGGCCGGACCGGACGCCGCCCGGCCTGCGACCAGGCCTTGCTCCGCAAGCTCGCGGTCGATCGAAGCGGCGGCGGGCCACGTCAGCAGCAGCAGGACGGCGACAATCACTCCCCCTGCGATCAGCGTCGGTTGGACGCCAAACGCCGCAGCTGCGGCTGGAGCGATTGCAAGCGGCACGAGCTCCCCCGCCTCGCGATGGTACTGCGCCGCACCGACGACGCGCCCGACGTAGCCCTCGGGCGCCGCAACCTGCAGCATCGTTCTCAGCAGCGGCTCGGCCAGCCCGATCACCAATCCCCACACTGCGGCACCGGCCGCGATGAGCGGCAGCTGCGTCGAACCAACGTACGCGATGGCGCCCAGCCCGCACAGCGCACCGACCACGCACAGACCGCGTGACGAGACGACCTTGGCCGGCA
This sequence comes from Coriobacteriia bacterium, assembly GCA_031292615.1. Taxonomy (NCBI): domain Bacteria; kingdom Bacillati; phylum Actinomycetota; class Coriobacteriia; species Coriobacteriia bacterium. The sequence continues at coordinate 9,945 of JARLGT010000110.1, forward strand.
GCCGGGACAGGCCCCACGCGCCCAAGACTAGTCCGAAGCTGAAGAACGTGTTCATCCAGCCGATCCACTCCACGCCTACGTGCACGACGTCGCGGTAGAACAGCGGTTCGAGCGCCGAGAACGCACCGAAGCCAAACCACACCGTGGTGCCGACGAGGATCGCGTAGCGCAGCGCGCGCGTGGTGTAGGCGACCCGCAGGCCGTCCTTCAGCTCGGCCAGCGGGTGCTGCTCCTCGCCCGTTCTCTCGGCGACGTTGATATGCACGAACCACACCACGACCGCCGCGACCGCCGCCGCGACCGCCGCCACGATGAAGACCGAGGGCAAGCCCCAGAGGCTGGCACACAGCGCACCGAGCGCCGGGCCGAGCACGAATCCGGCCGAGCCGGCAGCCTCGATCCACCCGTTGATGCGCTCCAAGTCGCGCGGCCTGCCGCGCACGAGATACGGCGCGAACGCGGCACCCGCCGTAAACGTCGGCGAGCCGACCAGCCCAAAGAGCCACGCGATGCCAACAAACGTGGAGTACGTGTGCGCGAAGGAGAGCGCCACCATTACCGGGATAGTCAGCAGCTCGGCGCCGAGCAGCACCTTGCGCGGGCCGATGCGGTCGACCAGGACCCCCGCCACCACCGAGCCGATGATGCCGGTGATGCTGCTTCCGGCCATGAGGATGGCGAGGGTGGAGGCGGTCACGTTGAAGTGGTAGGCCGCGACACCCCAGATGCCGACGAAGAACACGGCGGTGCCACCCACACGCGAGATGAAGCGAGCGAGCACGACGAGCGAGATGTTGCGGTCGGCGAACAACGGGGTCAGCCGTCGCCTTTCGAAGGTTGCCGAACGATGGCTCTCGCCCCTGATTCACTTTGGGGCGGAATCCATACCCTATCACGGCCGGGGGTACGGAGCGGGCGTGGCCGAGCCGAGCGAACTCAGACCTCAGCAGCCACCACGGGGTTGACCAGCGAGCCGACTCCCTCGATGCGAACCTCGACGGTGTCGCCCGGGAACAGCTCGCTGATCCCACCCGGTGTGCCGGTCAAGATCACGTCGCCGGGGACCAGTGTCATGGCTCCACTCACCCAGCTCACAAGGTCGTAGGCGCCGAACAGCATGTCGCTCGTACGCGCCTGCTGGCGCACCTCGCCGTTGACGAGGCACATGACCTCAAGGTCGGCCGGGTCCACGTCGGCCACCCACGGCCCGAGCGGGCAGAACGTGTCGAACCCCTTGGCGCGGGTCCACTGGCCGTCGGCTTTCTGGATATCGCGAGCCGTGACGTCGTTGCCGCACGTGAAGCCGATGACGTGCTCGGCGGCCTGCCCGGGCGAGACGTTGCGCGTACGACGCCCGATGACGATTCCCAGCTCGGCCTCGTGATCGACTCGGCCGATGCCCTCGGGAATCTGGATCGCCTGTCCGGGGCCGATGACCGAGGTGGACGGCTTGATGAAGATGATCGGGGTGCGGGGCGTCTCGTGGCCCATCTCCGCGATGTGCTTGCGATAGTTCAGGCCCACGCAGACGATCTTGGTGGGGGTGACGGGGCACAAGAGGTGAGCTTCCGAGAGCGGGAGGACGCCTTCGGGCTCCCACGCAGCGAACGGCTCGTCGCTGATCAGGGTGACGGTGGTCTCGTCGGCGAGACCGTACCGACAGTCTCCCTCGTGACGCAGGCGAACAACGCGCATACCAGAACCCCGGATCCAGTCGAATGACGTCCCTGGGGTCTTGGCTTCCACTCCGGTGCTCCGTCTCCTGCTACTTGCGAGGGCAAACAGGCCACGAGTCGGTAGACGGCGGCTAGGCTTCGCCCGCCGTCAGCCCGTAGTCGATCGAGTCCACGAGCGCCTCCCACGAGGCTTCGATGATGTTCTCCGAGACACCCACGGTGCCCCAGCTCTTTACTCCATCGGTCGATTCGATCAGCACGCGCGTGACCGCTCCGGTACCGCGAGTCTCGTCGAGCACGCGGACCTTGTAGTCCTCCAGCGAGATCTTGTCGAGGCGCGGGTAGAAGCGGCCGATGGCCGCGCGCAACGCCTTGTCCAGTGCGTTGACGGGGCCGTTGCCCTCAGCAGTGGCGATGTAGCGATGCCCGCCTGCGTAGACTTTGATGGTGGCCTCGGTCATCACCCGGCCGTCCTCGCGCTTCTCGGCGATGACGCGGAACGACTCGAGCTGGAACGCCCCCTCGTACGTGCCGAGACGCTTCTTGAGCATGACCGACAGCGAGCCGTCGGCAGCCTCAAACGAGTAGCCCTGATACTCCAGCTCCTTGATTGCATCCAGAGCCGCAGCGACCTCTTCCTGGTCGCCAGAAAGGTCGATGCCGAGCTCGGCGGCTTTCATCGTCAGCGACGCACGCCCCGCGAGCTCGCTGACCACGACGCGTGCGAAGTTGCCAACGCGTGCCGGGTCGACGTGCTCGTAGGCCTCAGGCAAGCGCGCGGCGGCGCTCGCGTGGACGCCGCCCTTGTGCGCGAACGCGCTCGTACCCACGTAGGGCGCAAACGGGTTGGGCGAGATGTTGGCGGTCTCAGCAACGAAGTGGCTGATCTCGGTGACGAGCTTCAGCTGCTCGGCCGAGAGCGCGGTGTCGCCCATCTTGATGACGAGTGACGGGATGATCGAGATCAGGTCGGCGTTGCCGGCACGCTCGCCGTAGCCGTTGACCGTGCCTTGCACGTGCACGCAGCCGGCGTCGATGGCCACAAGCGAGTTGGCCACCGCGCAGCCGGAGTCGTTGTGCGTGTGGATGCCCAGGTCAACGTCCACCAGCCCGCGCAACTCCGTGACGATCTGTGCGATCTCGTGCGGCAGGACGCCGCCGTTGGTGTCGCACAGGACGACGCAGTCGGCACCGGCGTCGGCCGCCGCGCGGACGACCTCCAGCGCGTAGTCGCGGTTGGCCTTCCACCCGTCGAAGAAGTGCTCGGCATCGAAGAAGACGGCGTCAACCTGCGTCTTGAGATAGGACACCGAGTCGCGCACCATGCGCACGTTCTCGGGCAGGCTGGTCTGCAGCGTCTCGGTCACGTGGATGTCCCACGCCTTGCCGAATATGCACAACGCCTTGCAACCCGTCACGATCAGAGAGTCCAGCCCCGCGTCATCCTCGGCGGGCGTGTCCTTGCGACACGTGGGGCCGAACGCGGTGATGACGGCCTGCTCCAGCTTCAGCTCGCCCAGACGCTCGAAGAACTCGATGTCCTTGGGGTTGGAGCCCGGGAAACCGCCCTCGATGTAGTGCACGCCGAGCAGGTCGAGCTTGGCTGCAATGCGCAGTTTGTCCTCGACGGACAGCGACATGCCCTCGCGCTGTGTTCCGTCGCGCAGGGTTGTGTCGTAGAGGGTGACCACCTGGTGCTCCTTCAAGATGGGCCAACGAAGTGACTCCATGTTAGCGCACCACTACGGGGAAGCCTTGCTGCCCCCCTGCGACGAGCCGCCTTGGGAGCGAGGGTAGAGGGTCATCGTGGAGTACGGGACGGTCAGACCGCCTCGCCCCGAGAACTGACTGCCAACGAGGCGCCAGCGCACGCCGCGCTCGTTGAGCTTGGTCCAACTCGTCTCGAAATCCCCCGTCTTCAGGAGCACGCCGCCGGGCCAGGTCCGCGCGCGCTCGAGGGCCGCCGACATCTCGCTGGTGCCATGAACCACGTTTGCGAAGTTGATCGTGCCCACGATCGCAGCGTTTGCGACCAGTACGAAGCACAGCGCGTACGCCAGGTAGGCCCGCACTCCGGAACGCCACTCCAAAAGCGCGAGCGCCGCCACAACCACGGGAATCAGCCATATCTGAGGCGTGTACCGCGCCCACCAAGCCGCGGGGTTCGCAGCCACCGAGACGAGCAGCACACCAATCACGAGCATCCCGACGGCAAGCGTCCTCGACCTCGCCCGGTAGTACTCGAATAGGAGCAGGCCGAGCAACACAACCGCCAGCACCAGCGCACCGCTGAACAACGGCCCGAATCCCGCAACCCGGGTGTCGAACCCCAAGTAGGGTCGCAGCTCGGAGGCGTACAGCGTGAACGGAACCTTGAGCTCGGTGCTGACCGGCGTGTTCCCCAACAGTCGCTCGTCTTCGGCCTTGGAGAACAGCGATCGGAAGAGGCGTTCGCCGTTGCCAATCTGCGCGAAGTCCCTAGGCGATTGGTCCGTGAGGGTGTCGACTGCGCCGCGGCCCACGAGCGGATAGAAGGGGCTCCCGTAGTGCTGCGTGTTGAAGACGTACGGGTTGTAGCCGACGAACCCCACGGCAATCAAAACGGTCAGCGCAAGCGCGGCCACCAGCACTTGGTGTTGCCTGAATCGACGCATGACGACAAGCCCCGCCACGAGACCGACCACGAGCACGGCCGCATAGACCAACCCGGTGAACTTGATTGTGCACAACATCAGAAGGGCGAGACTCGCGCCGAGGACGGTCGGCCAGCCGCCTTCACCGGCCAGGGCGAGGCATCCGAGCCCAAGCGCGATGGTGAACAGCGAGCCGAGCTGTCCGTCGTTCTTATACGTGAACAGCTGAACGTGAACGATGGGATTGACCGCAGCGAGCGTTCCCACAAGCAGTGCGGTCCACCACCGGCGCGGTGCGAGACGCAGCGCGAGCGCGAACCAAACGACGAACTGGACGAAGAGGAGGACGAGGTTGCCCGCCTTGCTCATCTCGATGTGGCGCGTGAATGCGTAGATCGCGCCCGTGCGGATCCACATCCCCTTCGCGAAGTTCTGGATGCCGATCGTCCACACGGCGCCCTTGAGGTCGGGGCGCCACTGGCCCACCTTCACCGTTGCCGCCATGGGATCGGAGACCGGGTTCCAGCCGTTGGCAAGAACCACGGCGGCTGGTTGGTGTATCCACTGCCCGTCCCACGACACGTCGTAAAGACGGCTGGCCGCGAACAGCCCGAAGGTGGACACAAGAACGCATGTGACGACCGTCAGCGCGAAGACTTGCGTGATCCGCCCTCGCTTGACGAGCCGACGAACTCCCAGAGCCATCAGGCCGGCGGCGAGAACGCTGGCGGCGAGAACGATAGATGGCACGATGCCGCGGCCGGCAAAGAACAGCGCTGTTGCGATCAGCTCAATCCCCGCGAAGAACGCCAAGATGCCCAAGGAGCAAAGGACAGCAAGCGCAATCGCGCCCGCGTCCGGCGTCCCCTGCTCCGTAAGCTCGGACAGCCACCGACCGATCCGGTCGCGCTGGAGCGCGGCGAAGACAAGGGCGAGGCAGAGGGCGATTGCCGCCCCGACCAAGTACGGCCCTAGGAGCCTCAAACCCTCGGCTGCGGTTGTCCCCCCCAAGACGAGCCTCTCTCAGTCCTACGTTGCATGCAAGACACGCCTGCGTTAGACGCGCTCGAGCCACTCGTCGTACTCGGCAACCTCGCCGTGTACCACCTTGAAGAACGTCTGCTGCAGATCGAGCGTGATCGGACCGGCCGGACCGATCACCCGATGGTCGACCGAGCGAACCGGCACAACCTCGGCCGCCGAGCCGGTCATGAACATCTCATCAGCGGTGTAGAGGTCGGTGCGCACGAGCGACTCTTCCAAGACGGGATAGCCGAGGTCATCGGCGATCACCATGATCGAGTCCCGGGTGATGCCCTCGAGCAGGCCATCGGAGACGGGCGGTGTCGAGATGACGCCGTCTCGGACGATGAAGAGGTTCTCGCCCGTACCCTCGCAGACCTTGCCCTCTTCGTTGAGCATGACGGCCTCGTTGTAGCCGTGCTGGTTCGCCTCGATACGGGCGAAGCTGGAGTTGAGGTAGTTGCCGGTGGCCTTGATCGCCGGCGGCATCGAGTTGATGCCACGCTGACGCCACGAGCTGACGCCCACGTCGACGCCCTCGCGAAGGGCGGCCTCGCCCATGTAGCTCTCCCACGGCCAGCAGGCAATAATGACCTGCACCGGCGCGGGGATCGGATCGACGCCCATGGCGCCGTAGCCACGAATCGCGAGCGGGCGAATGTAGCAGGCCGGGAGCTTGTTGACGCGGATGGTCTCTTTGACGGCCTCAACCATCTCTTCGACGGTGTAGCCGAGGTCCATGAAGAGCATCTTGGCGCTGCGCTCGAAACGCTTCATATGGTCGGTGAGGCGGAACACGGCAGCGCCGTCGGCGGTCGTGTACGCGCGGATGCCCTCGAAAACGCCTGAACCGTAGTGGAGCGCGTGCGTGAGTACGTGAACCTGAGCCTTGTCCCAGTCGACCAGCTCGCCGTCCATCCAGATCTTGTCGACCTTGGGCAGTTCGGCCATGTCGCGCTCCTCTCCGTTCTCGGGGTTGGAGAGTTCAGTGTACCCGACGGCGCGCAGACTCGCAGTTCTCCCCGTCCAAGAAGAGCGAGGCCCCCGCGTGCGCGGGGGCCTCGACTGGCGCGCTGTATTGACTTCGCGTCCCAGTTTCACGGGTCGCTAGTAGTTGACCGTCCACGAGACAGTCGCACCGGGTTGCGCCTCGGCCGCAGTGACCGCGCGGGAGTCCGAGAACGTATCGGAGTCCGTGCCGTTGTTGTCGTATGCCGGAATCCACCACTCCACGAACATCGTGTACGCGTGACCGGAGGGCACTTGGAGCGAATAGCTGCCCGTGTGATCGTCGGTCATCCAACCGCTATCGCCGATCGAGGTCCCGTGCTCGTCGTAGAAGACGAAGTGCTTGAAAGCGTGCAAGCTCCCCGAGGTGAGCGTGGCGCTGAGGGTGGAGATGGCCGCTGGGGCGTTGATCATGATCGTGCCGGTGAACTTATGCGGGCTCTCGGTGTTGGTTGCGTTGTCTACCGACCAGTACTCGACCGAGTAGACGGTCGACCCGCTCACAGGCGCGGCAAGCGGAATGGCGCCAGCGTAGGATTGCTGGGCGCCTGCGACGCCGCCAGTCGTCAGAATGTACTTGGTCGACTGGACTCCGCTTCCCGACTCGCTGACGTTGAGAGTCACCGTACCCGCGCCGTTGGCCGGGGCGTTAATGACCGCCGTCGTGACGGGCGCAATCGTGTCGAGCCCAATGGTGCTCGTAGCGGTCGCGCTCACGTTACCGGCCGCATCCTTGTACTGCGCGTAGACCGACTTGGTCCCGTTGCCCGAAGCAAGGATCCAGCTCTTGGCCGCGGTGGAGTAGGTCTCCCACGCGCTCCAAGTAACGGTGTCGTTGCTGAACCGCATCTGGGCCACTGCCACGTTGTCGGTGGCCGAAGCTACGATCGAAACCGTCGTCGTTGCGGTCCAAGCCGCGCCGGAGTTGATGCGCAGCGAGCCTGTGGGTGCGATCGTGTCGGGAGGCGGCGCGGAGACGTTGAACGTCACGCTCTTGTTGCTCTCGCGGTTGCCGGCGGCGTCGGTGGAGTACCAGTAGAGCGTGTGGGACACCGTTCCCGATGACGGCGCGGCGACCGGAACAGACGTGCCGGCCGTCCATGCCCCGCTCGTCGAATCCAGCTGCCAGAAGGTCGAGGCGACGCCCGAGCCACCGGTGTCCGCTGGCGTCAGCGTGAACGTCTTCGCGCCGATGTAGGTCTGTCCTGGCGTGGCGTCGCTCGACGTCACAGGGGCCGTTCCGTCTAGCCCGATAGTGTCGGTGGCCGTCGCGCTCACGTTGCCTGCCGCGTCCTTGTACTGCGCGTATACCGTCTTGGTGCCGTTGCCCGACGCAAGCGTCCAGCTCTTGGCGATGACCGAGTAGGTCTCCCACGCGCTCCAAGTCACGGTGTCGTTGCTGAACCGCATCTGGGAGACGCCGATATTGTCAGTCGCCGACGCGACAATCGACGCGGCCGTCGTGTTGGTCCAAGCTGCGCCGGCGTTGATCGTCACCGCACCTGTCGGGGGAATCGTGTCGGGGCCGGCTTGCACGTAGAACATCGTGTAGGCCAGACCAAGCTCCTGGTTGCCCGCATTGTCCGTCGAGTAGTAGTTGATCGTGTGGCTCACGGTCCCCGATGCGGGCGCTGGAACCGGGATGACTGTGCCAGTGGTTAGTGGGCCACCGTCGAGTCGCCAGTACGTGTTCGCCAAGCCGGAGCCGCCGGTGTCCGTCGCTGAAAGAGTGAAGGTTTGGTCGCCGACGTACGTGTGCTGGGATATAGCGTTCGAGGTCGTGACCGGCCTGTCGGCGTCGACCTTGATGATGGTCGTCTTAGGAGACTCGACATTGCCGGCGTTGTCGGTGGCATACCACGTCACCGGGTAGTCTCCGCTCGCGAACACCCACATACCGAGCTGGTACGCACCAGCAGCTGCGTTCCAGCCTGCCTGGTGATTATCGCCCCACCACGTGTTGGGGTTTGTCGAGTCGACGTAGATCCCGGCGATCCCCGAAGACGGGCTCGGGTCGGTCGGATAGAGGCTGATCACGATCTTGCCGGGACTTCCGGCGCCCGGGTAGTACTTCGGCGCCGGAAGCAGGTTGCTCGTCGTTGTGGGAGCGACGAGATCCGCGTTGACGGTGAACGTGGCGCTCTTCTCGGCTTCGATATTGCCCGCATAGTCGACAGACCAGAAGTGGATCGTGTGCGTTTCTGCGCCCGACCCTGGCTGAGGCAACGTCGCGGTCGTGCCGGTCTGGTTCGCCCCCGTGTCGAAACGGAAGTACGTCGCGCGCACTCCCAGGCTCGTTGCGTTGTCGGTGGCGGTCAGGTTGATCGTCACAGGACCGGCGTACGTCGCCTTTGCGTCGGAGCTGGTCACCGGCGCCTGCGTGTCGGCAGAGACCGAGAAGAGCGCGGTATGCGGCACTTCCATGTTGCCCGACCAGTCAACCGACCAGTACTCGAGCGTGTGGGACTGCGAGCCGGACGCGGGAGAGGCGACGTACACCGTCCCGCCGCTCACAGTGCTCGTGGCTCCACCGTCGAGGCGATAGTACGTGGCCTTGAGTTCGCGGTCGTCAGTGGCCGTCAGTGTCACCGATACTGGGCCGACGTAGGACGCGAGGGCGTCCGAAGTGGTCGTCGGAGGCGTTGTATCGGCTCCCAACGCGTGGCACTCGCCGCAGAACGCCGGGTTGGCGGTGCTGATGTCGGCACCGGTGTCGTGACAACTGCAACTGTCGGACGCCTCGTCGTCGTGCGCGGACGAAGCGTTGTCGTGGTAGGTCGGATGACAACTGCCCTGCGAGCACGTCTTGTTCCAAGACGGGAAGCTGGCGGCCGGAGGCGCGGAGCCCGAGTGACAGATCGAGCAGTCGTTCGCGTGGAGGCTCAACAAGTTGGTCGTCGCGTGGCACATGGTGCAGTCGGCGCTCAGATCGACCTCGCCTGATCTCTGGATGGCGTGACTCGAAGAACTGTCGAAGAAGACGATCGTCCCCGGGCTGACTTGCGCCGTATGCACAGCGTTCAAGTCACCGTGCGCGTTCGCTACGTCATGACACGCCGAGCAGTCCGTCACGCCGCCCGAGATGGCGGCGACGACCTTCGAATCGCTGCTGGTGTGGCAGCTCGCGCACGAAAGCGTCGTGCCCGAGTTGATGTGGATAGCGATGAGGTTGCTGCCAGCGTGGCACGCAGGCCCGGCGCACGAGGCGCTGACGGTGGTGTCGTGAACCGCCGTATGCCCTGCGCTGCCGTGGCAACCAGTGCAGCTCAGGTCGTGCCCCGCGATGGCGGCGACGACTGCGGGGTCGGTGGACTTGTGGCACGAGTCGCAAGTAAGCGTGGTGCCGGAGTTGATGTGGATCGACGTCAGGCTCGTGCCGACGTGACAGCCGGCACCAGCGCACGCGGGGGTGACCGTAGTTACGTGCAGGGACTCGTGGCCTGACGTCGCCCCGTGGCACGCACTGCAGGCCGAGTTGCCCGTGGCGATGGCTGAGACGACCGTGGCGTCGCCGCTCGCGTGGCACGTCGCGCAGGTGATGGCGGTGCCGGAGGTCGTCAGGTGGCGTGCGTGCTCGACGGTGAGGTCTGAGA
>JARLGT010000111.1 GCA_031292615.1 Coriobacteriia bacterium
CGACCCGGTGCTGCTCGAACACGAATTCGACCTCGAGCCGCTTCTCGCCGAGTTCGACCGCCGGGGCGTGAGCGTCGAGGCCGTCGTCTGGCACGACCGCAGCGTGGACTGGTCCCGCTACGACCTCGTCGTCATGCGCAGCCCGTGGGACTACTCGCTGCGACTGGCCGAGTTCCTCGAGTGGCTCGGCGCGCTGGACGCCGCTCGCGTACTCAACCCGCCTGCGCTCATCCGCTGGAACCTCGACAAGCGCTACCTGCTCGACCTCGAGGTGCATGCCGTCGCGATTGTGCCGACAACGGTCGCCTCCTCGCTCGCAGAGGTGCGCGCCGCCGCCCGGGCGATTGGTGGTCGCATCGTGATCAAGCCGAACGTGGGCGCTGGCTCGTGGGGCGCGCACATCACCTCGGCAGACGATCCCAAGCTCGACGGCTACGGGGCCGAGCTGCTCGGCGCCGGGAAGCTCGTGCTCGTCGAGCCGGAGATCCCGGAGATCACGGCCGATGGCGAGCGAGGCCTGCTGTTCTTCGACGGTGAGTACTCGCACACCATCACCAAGGGCCGCATCCTGGCCGACGACGGCGGATACGTGGGCGGCGAGTACAGCGAGGACATCCGGCCGGCATGGCCCACGGATGCCGAGATCGAGCTGGCGGCGCAGTGCAGTCGCGCGATCGCGGCCATCGCGGCCGAGTGCGGGTTCGCCAACGCCGCGAGCACGACCCCGCTGTACGCGCGCTACGACATCGTTACAGGCGCGAGTGGCCCTATGGTGATAGAGGCCGAGCTGTTCGAGCCGTCATACTTTGTGGAGACGGCGCCGGGGAGTGTGGAGCGAGTCGTGGGCGCGATGCTGAGGCGGCTCGAACAAGTCGCTCGGTAGCACCGCTGCGTGCCCTCTAGCCCGTCGGCGCGATGCCGCTCCGGGGTATTCTGTTACCGAAGGGGTGAGGTCTTCGGGGGAGGCTGCCATGCGTCACTTTCGGTTCGCGATTTTCGCGGTTGTGTCGGCGTTGCTGGTCTTAGGGTTTGCGCAGAGCGCGCTGGCGCAAAAGACCTGGCAGGTCACGCAGCTCACATCGGCGCCCTACGAGCACGACAACCTAGCCCTCTCGGGCGATCGCGTCGTCTGGCGCGAGCAGACGCCGGGCGGCCCGCTCTGGACGTGGACGCCTACCGAGGCAACCCACACCATCTCCAACGACGACGCGGTCGCCACCGCACCGAGCGTTGACGGCAACCGGGTGGTGTGGACCGGCTACTTTGCAGCGACGGGCTACAGCCAGCGCGTGTGGACGGCCGGGAGCGGAGAGTCCAGCGTCGCGCCTGTGTACTCGTTCGGAGGTGACCCGAACGCACCGAAGATATCTGGCACTCGCGTCGCGTGGGTAGACAGGCCGAACGGGGACTTGATCAGCCATGTGTACTCGCGCGATCTGGATGAGACCAGCGTGACCGTCGTGTCCAACAACACTTGGCCGATCTACGACCCCATTTCCGTATCCGGGAATCGGATCGCTTGGGACTGCTCCACGGACGGCCACTCAAACAACATCTTCACTCGCGTTGTCGGCGACGCTGGACAAAAGCAACTCACCAACCACGCCGGCATCTACGACGCCGCCTACTCACCGGAGGTGTCCGGCGACCGCGTGGTTTGGGTGGACAACGTGGGTGACTGGATCGTGCGGGTGTGGAAGTCGGACGACACGTCGATGGCGGTCGGACCGCTCGCAAATGACGGTTGGCTGGACCCGCACATATCGGGTGAGCGGATCGTCTGGCGCTCGCCGGACGGAAGCGGCGTCGGCCAGGTCACGACGCTGAAGCTCGGCGACTTGGCACCTAGCGTCCTGACCACTGGAGGCACGAGCAACAGCGACCACGCCTACCAGCAGGTTTCTGGCGACCGCGTGGTCTGGCGTGAGTTCGACGGCTCCGTCTACCGCGTGATGACGTGGGCCATGGGCGACTCGAGGCCCACCACGTTGAGTGGCGACTACTCGGCGAACGACCCACAGGTGTCTGGCGATCGCGTCGTGTGGCAGGGTTACGTGGGCGGCTACCAGCAGATCTTCACGGCCGTGCTCGCCGAGCAACCCGTGCCGACGCCGATCGCAACTTCGCTCACCAAGCCTGGGGTTTCGCCGAGCAAGCCCACTCACGGCAAGTACGCCACCTTCACGGCGTATCTGACGCCGAGCGATGCGGGCGTGGCTGGGTCGAAGGGCATGCTGCAGCTCTACCATCAGGAGACCAAGACCGTGCGCAAGAAGGTTGGCGGGAAGTGGCGCAAGGTCAAGGTGAAGTACTGGAGGCTGCGCAAGACCGCGGGCATGACGGGCGCCAGCGCGTCGGGCGGCCGCTGGCAACTCAGCGCGCGTGTGAAGCTCGCGTACAAGGGCAGCTGGAAGGCGACGGTCACGGCGACGGCTGCTGGGAACTACCTCCTGCCGGCCCTCAAGACACTGACATTTTCTGCGAAGTAGATAGCCGCGCTCAGACGCGGATGTCCAGACGTCTTGACTCGAGCGCATCGGTCGACTTGCCGAGGATTCACCACCGCGCGGTTGCGAGAAGCTCGCGGGCGGGGAGCACTACCGCGTGTGGCAGGGTGACTACCGCGTCATCTACACCGTCGAGGACGAGCGCCTCATGGTGCGGGTGGTAGAGGTAGGCCACAGGCGCGATGTGTACCGGCGGCTGTAAGCGGGAGCCATCGTCAGGACAGCGCACCTCCCAAACGCGCCGGCGTAGCGCCGTCGTGCGCCGACGCGCTCCGCGAGCTAGCGCTGCGGCCGGCGGTAACGATCAGCCATATGCCGACGACCAGCTCGAACGGCGCATACGGCAGTCCGGGAAGGACGCCCAGGCTCAGACCCCGATCCCACAGGGTGAGCAGTATGGACACCAGCAGCGGCAGTACCGTCACGAAGCCCCAGCCGGCCAGCCAGTGAGGAACCAGCTCGGACTGGTAGAGCAGGGAGTACCAGAGCAGCGCGCCAAGGCAGAAGAAGAGCATGCTCGCCGTGAAGGCATCTTGGTACAGGCTGAACGCGAGCGTCGCGGCTGCCGCAAGCGAGGGAGTGGCCGCGCCGCCGGCGACCTGGGCCCCCAGCGCCGCGAGCGCGTACAGGCCCAGACCGCTAGCCGCAAGCATCGCCACCTCCGCGAGCCACAATGCTCCTGCGGCGAGCGCGCGAGGGCGATCGAGGTCGCCGAGCGCTGCGAACAGCAGCGCGGTGAGCGCAGCGATTCCCGCGCCGGTCAACAACTCCATCAGGCCAGCCGCACGAACCATGGTGAGGTTGCCCGTGGCCGCGGGCAGCGCGCCGCTGGCACCCGCAGCCACCACCTTCGCCGACAGCACCGCTGCAGCCACACTCGTGATGAACTGCGCCACGAACGCCGCGCCCAACCACCTGGTGGTGCGAGTGTCGGACTTCATCTCGAAGCCCCCCTTTCGCGTGCGCCGGAGCTACCCGACGTCGCGCATCATCTGTTCGATCGACTCGACCGACGAGCGGATCGCCGCGATGTCGGCCTGCATGCTGGCCTGCGCCTCGCGCGTCTCCGTGGCGAGCTTGGTGTATTCGGCGTTGAGCTCTTTGACCTGCTCGCCGTCGCGGGACTTGATCTCAGCCATCTGGATTTCGTGCTTGCGCCGCGAGGGCTCGCTGAACGCAATGATCGCCGCAAACGCGAGCATCACCACAAGAAACGCCATGGGCCATCCGAGTGTCATCGCTTTCCCCTTCCTTCGGCTCCGCCGTCTGGGCTGAGGGTCTTCGCAGCTTGGCTGATCCGCTCGGGAGTCAGGTGCTCGTCGAAGTCCGCAACCGTGTAGTAGCGAAGCGCTTTGCCGTCTTCCGAGACCTCGTGGCGTCCCACGACGAGTCCCGCCTTTTCCAGCGTTTGCAGGTGCATGTGGAGGAGCGGACGACCGATGCCCAGCTCTCGGGCCAACTCGCTGACGTAGCTCTCCTTGGAGCTCAGCGCGGCCAAAATGCGTAGCCGATGAGGGCTCGCCAGTGCGTTGAGCATCTGCAGAAGCTGATCGCCTGTCCGGTCGTCCGTCATGTTCCTCCTTCACGTGTCAGCTAATACTGACATGTAACAGGATGGGGTGTCAATAGGCCTCAAAGGAGAAGGTCCGCCTCGATTGGGCCGCTTCTTGAACGTGTCCTGGGCGAGATGCGGCGATCAGCAACCCACATATCCATGGAGTCTGTATACTTGCGGACGATAGGGGGGGGTGAGACGGTTGGTACCGCTGTCGGATCTCGAATCGCCGCAGGACCATACCCGAGAGTTGGTCGGCTTGATTCTCGACAACTTCTCGGATACGCACGATGTAGCCATCGGAATTGTCGAGAAGGACGGCGACGCGGTCTTCTCTGACCGTGCGGAGACCTACTTCTCACCACTGTGCAAGCTGCTTCGAAAGTACCCGCGTCTATGGGCGCTGTGCGAGGAAGATCATCGGCGCAGAGGAGCCGGGGACGCCCCGCAAGGCCCCGGGATGTGTCACTGCGGCCTGAACAACTATGCGATGCCGATAGTGGTTGACGCCGTTCGTCAGGGCGTGCTGCTGTGTGGTCAGAGACGGCCCACGCGGTCGGGTGCCGACGAATCGGAAGCCGCGCTCGAGGCGTTCTTGGATTCGCAACAACTGAGGCCGTCTGTGGCGGGCAAGTTGCGGGCGGCCTATATCGCCACCGACACCGCAGATGAAACTCGCCTTGAGGGGCTCGGGCGCGAGCTAGCGAATACGTGTCAGCGCGTCTGCCAAGTCTACTATGAGCGTCGGGAAGTTGATCGCCGCTCCGCAGAGCTCACGCGGCGAACCGAGCTAACCATGCACGAGATTCAGCTCTGCAATGCCGCCGTATTATCTGCGGCTGAAGAGCTCCGCCGCTTCGTAGCACTTGGCGATAGAGCTAGCGCATACGAAATCGCGCGGGTCCTCCCAGACCAACTGGAGTACTTGGGAATGGTCGCCACGAATCTCCTCTGGTTGTCGGCTCCCCATATCTCGACGATCGTGACCGAGGACATTCGCAACCCGTTGGACGATGCCTGTCGGCTGATGGAATGGTACGCATCCCAAGAGGGCGTGGAGGTACGGCGAGTTGAACTAAGAGCCCGGACACTTGTGCCGTTCTCGCACGACCACATATCGCTCGTCTTTCGAAATCTCCTACACAACGCAATCAAGTACTCGTATCGCGGTAACGAGGCCCAAGGCCGCGATCGATATGTGCGCGTTGTGACCGATGCGGACACGCGCAGTGATCGCTGTCGCGTGTCTTTCCAGAATTTCGGCATCGGGATTGACCAGGAGGAGCTCGCGCGGGTCTTTGACCGACATGTCAGGGGCGCGAACACGAAAGACGAGCACCGGTCTGGCCAGGGTATCGGGCTTGCGATTTCGGATGAAATCATCCGGCAGCACGGTGGGAGGATCAGGGCAACATGCCGCAAATTGGCGCACGGCGGTCCGTCACTGGTCGAGGTGAGCGTTTACCTCCCCTATAGCCGAAGCGAAATTGAAGAGAACCTGATGAATCTAACGATGGATGAGAACGCCGGCAGACTGGGGGGATAGCAGTGCCACAACTTCTTTGGATTGAAGACGATGCCCGGCAGCTGAAGCATTACGTTGCTCCGTTGGAGCGCGCCGGGTGGGCGATCAGCATAGCGGGCTCGGCAAAGGAAGCGTTCGAAGCCCTAGATGCGATAGAGAGCTACGACGTCGTGCTACTCGACTTATTGTTGCCTTCGAAACTCCCCGAGTACGTGGAATACGACCACCCCGGGATTGCGATTTTGGAACACGTGCGTCGCGATCTAGACAGTCGGATTCCCGTCGTTGTGTTCACCGTCGTGTGGACTCCGGGTGAGCTCGACAAGGTCCAAGCTTTGGGCGTGAACGCGATTCTCAGCAAGCCAGTAGTGCAAAGGCGTCTCATGCAGGCGGTGTATGACGCCATTGGGGAGGAACTCCCGGAACCTGAGAAGCTGCCGGCGGAGGTGCCGGATGATTGGCGCTAGCTCCTTGGTCGACACGGGCGGGCCGACGCCAATACTCGGAGCCGCGGCTCAGGCGATGGGCCTAAACCTGACGCTCCTGACCGTCTTGCTGGTCGGGACGGTGTTGGGAATTCTGTTGCAGGCGGTGCTGTTGTCTCTCTGGCGCTTGGCCGTCCCCCAGATTACCAAGACCATCGCTGGGGTTAGGTACTCGAAGGCGAACTCGGTGGTTGAAGGCGCCCACGTGACCGAAGAGGAAAGGACATCGATCCAGGAGTCGCATTTGGCGTACGCCGCCGCGAAGGCGGCCGCGGGAGACTCCACGGGCGCGGCGGAGATGCGGCAGCTCCTGCCAAAGGTGTCACGGGAGCTGTCTGATGACACCATTGCAACGATGGTGAAGAAGGCCTCGAAGCACTCCCCGAGTACGGACGTATTTCAGGACTTCATGTGGGTTGTTTGTTCGGAAATGTCTCGTCGCCGCCAATGCGAGGAGTAGCCGCCCTACGATAGGCCGGGATCGCACTTGGCGCGGATAAGATATTGACACCGTTGCCGCGGCTCAGTAGGTGTGGGGGCGGACTCACCCGTGCTGGGGATGTCAGTCGACAACGAAACCCAGCTCCATTCCTGCGGCGAATGAATCGGGCCAGACCGATCGTCTTCGGCCAACTAAGGGCCCGGGTGGCCGAGTAGTACAGGCAGCTTTCCAAGGAGGCGCAATGCCGCACTTCAAGGGACTGCCCGCGCCGGAGACGGTGCGGCTAGACGGCCGTCTCGAAGATGGCGAGATTCGGATCATGCACCTGTCGGAGGACCAATGGCAGGACATATCTCTCGAACATGCCATCTACCTGCTCAACGCCTACGTGGATCCCGGAGTTCTTCGCAGACTCGCGGCGAGACGCAAACAAGACCCGGGAGTTGTCTTCCTGAACCTCGTCCCCACTGGTGCGACCTACACCGGGAATTTTGGCGAGGTATTCGTCTACGCCCTGTTCGAAGATCAATACGGTGCGGATGTTCCCTGCGTGAAGCTTCGTCTCCGCCTCACCGCGAATCAGGCGCTGACCGGGACCGATGTCATAGCTGTGTCGATGCAGGGTCCGACGCCCGCGGAGGACGACCATCTTTACGTCTCGGAGGTAAAGACCCGATCTGGCTCGGTGAAGAAGACCATAGTCCGAGAGGCTGTGAACGGAGTTCTTGCGGACATGCACAGCCGACTTGCGGAGTCACTGCTATTCCAAGAGAAGCTGCTCGAGGAGTCTGGCGATTCGGCGGGAGCGGAGCGGCTGTGGAGGTTTGAGGATCCGGTGAACTTCCCGTATGAGACAACTTGTATGGCTGTGGTGCTTCACGATTCGGACCGCTGGAAGGACGAGTTCTTGAACGAGCTACCACGGCGACACGACACAGGCGTGGAGGTTGTCGTGCTGGTTGTCCGGGTTAAGTGCCTTCGCGACTGGATTGACGCGGTCCACGCCGTCGCGGCAGCGCAGGCCGATGTCTGATGGCCGAAGTCAGTCGGTTGTTCCGCAGGCAAGCTAGCCAAATGACCGCTCACGGGTTGTTAGCTGACTTCGGCCGGTTGAGCGAGGCCGGGGTCAGCTTCACGTACAGAGAAGGTGATTTGTTCGTCAGCGCGTTCACGGCCGCGATTCAGGGTGCGCAGGCCGGGTCGTACCTCGAAGACAAGGGCACTGCACTCATGCTGGCGCGCACTCTAGAGGAGTTCGTGACTCACCCGGCACTCACAGTCTCACCTCTGACAGCATCCCTTGCCGCCGGCACGATGTACTGGCTCGCTGATCACAGCGCGAACGCCTGCGTCGTGGGACGGCAAGTCACCGGCCCGGCCCATTCGGAAGGCGTTGCGCCACCGGTGCTACTCCTGCACGACCTGCTGACGCGCAACCCAGAATTGCTCAGCAGGAGCGACGGCATAACGGTGGCGCTACGCGATTATCTCTTGGGTGGGGGAGCCGAGAACATCGCAGCCGCCCTGCGGGCCAGCCGTGATGCCAAGCGAGAGTCCCTCAAGTCGGGCGACCCATCTAGCTATGTGGCCTCCGTGATGATGGCGAGCGTTCTTGAGGCGCTGAAGCGTTCGAGTTTGTGGGCTTTCGTGGACAGCGACTACACGTCGGCGGGTCACGAGGCATGGGCTGACTACTGCCGCGCTCAACTCGATGCTGGGCGCCCGCTGATTGACCTGTGGCCCTCCCAGCAACGCGCTGTCGAGGCAGGACTCCTTGATGGCAAGTCGAGTCTCGTGCTGCAAATGCCGACGAGCGCGGGCAAGACCCGTGTGGCCGAGCTCGCGATCTGGAACGATCTGAAGAGCGATTCCTCGGCCAAAGCTTTGTACGTCGCCCCCTTCCGAGCGCTCGTTGGGGAGGTCGAACAGGAAATCGGTGCGAGACTCTCCGCACTCGGGATTCCTGTGGCTTCACTTTATGGGGGATCCGAGGCGAACGAGCTTGATGTCTTGCTTACGAGCTCGGCACGGCTCGTGGTCGCAACGCCCGAAAAGGCCGCAGCTGTCGCGCGCGGCGGAGCGCTTCCCATGGAACGATTCTCTCTCGTTGTACTGGACGAGGGCCACCTACTCGACAGTCTCAGCCGCGGTGCTCGGTACGAGTTTCAGCTCGCGGGCCTCCTGCGGGCCGTTGGTGGCGAGCAGCGCACGCTATTCCTATCCGCGGTTCTTCCGAATGCGGATGTCATCGCCGGATGGCTAGCGGGAGGTGCCGATGCCCTGGCCAAGTCGGGTTGGTCCCCGAGCCAGACCCGGGTCTGGTCCCTGACCTGGTCGAAGGATAGGGACGCCAGGCTTGACCGATGGGTGAACGGCAAGCCCAGTAGCCTCTTTGTACCGCGGTTCTTCGGGTATCGGGACGCTGGGACAAGGGGCGGCGTGCCGTCACGCGAGGCGTTGGAGGTCGCAGTCGCGACCGGTGTAAGGTTCGCACACCGGGGACCCGTGCTCGTGTATACGAACCGTCCGGATTGGGCCGAGTCGGGGTCAAGGAAATTCGTTGACGCTGTGAAGGCGAAGAGGATCAGTACCGAGGCCCTGGTTGATGATGCGAACAGGGATAGCCTCGAGGCGCTGGCGGAGTATGCCGAGATGATTCTTGGTGGGGAAGCGCCGCTTGCCGCTGCTATTCGACACGGTGTCGCATACCACCATGGGCGGCTGCCCCAACCCCTTAGGCTTGCCATCGAGCACGCGTATCGGCAGAGACAGTTGAGGCTGTTGATTGTCACAAGCACCCTGGCCCAAGGCGTGAACTTGCCAGCCAAGGCAGTGATTGTGCATTCCCTTCCAATTTCCGCGGCTGCAGTCAGGGATTTCTGGAATCTTGCGGGCAGGGCTGGGCGCGGCATGGAAGACACCGTCGGCGACGTCGTGGTGCTAACACTCACCTCGGCTGCGGAGCGCAGGCTCCCGAGAATGCTCAACAAGGCGAATATCGAACCGGTCCACAGCGTCGTTCTTAGCCTGGTGACACACCTCCTTGAGATCGGGGGCGATGTATCGGCCAGTACGCTGGCTGTGCTGTTGGAACAAAGCCCAGAGTGGCTGGACACAGTACAGGCCGTTGACTCTGCTCTGCTCGAATACTGCGCTGAGGACTGGGAAACCAGAGTCGCAGGCGAACTCGACGAGTTCGTGTCGAGCCTATTCGCCGCCCACGAGTCGGCGAATCAACCCGAGGCGAGCGAGGCGCTTCAGGCCTTTTGTAGGAGCCGTAAACTGTCGGTCGTGGCGAGAGTCGATTCTGGTGTCGCGCAGAAGATTGTAAGAATGGGTTTGTCCGTCGGTTCAGGGCTCTCAATAGTCGACGCGGGACCCGACCTTCTCGACTTGGCGGAACACGAACCGGAGGCGAGTGAGTCAGCTCTGACGAAGCTGCTGGAGACGCTGCCGGACGTAGCCGAGTGGACAGACGACAACCGCCCACTGGTCGCCTCGATTGCTTGGACCTGGATGAGTACCGGCAGCTATAAGGCGGTGTACGACCTGGACCAGAGCTTCTTTCGCCAGGACGTCGGCCATGCGGTCGAGTACATCACGAACACGGTCGGCTACCGTCTTGCTTGGGTGTTGAGCGGCGCCCTCGTATCGCTCGAAGATGCAGACGGTTCAATGGCGCATGTACCTGATTGGATTCGCTCGCTGCCCGCGATGTTGTTCTACGGGGTGAACTCCCGCGCTCTTGTCTGGGCGATGTCGCTGGGTCTGTCTGACAGGCGGGTTGCAGAAGATGTTCTCGGCCAGTACTCCGCTGGCGTTGGGCGCGGGCCGCAGACGTTTCGGGAGCTGGCCGACTGGATCCTTGGCAATCAAGAGGCGATCATCGCCGCCGTTACTGACAACTGGCCAAGCTACTTTGGTTGGGCCCTGTCCGGTGCACTGAAGCGCTACGCGACACTTCGCATTGGCGACAGCGTCGAATGGTAGTGACAAGCAGTCTGCGATAATGCCCTTGTCCCTCGCCTCCGCACTGAAAGGCTTCTCCCATGATCCCTCGCTACTCCCGCCCGGAAATGGCCCGCATCTGGGAGCTCGAGAACAAGTTCGCGATCTGGCGCGACATCGAGGTGCTCGCGTGCGAGGCGCAGGCCGACCTCGGCGAGGTGGGCATCACTCGCGCTGAGGCCGCGCACATCCGCGACACGGCCGCCTTCGAGGTCTCGCGCATCGACGACATCGAGCGCATCACCAACCACGACGTCATCGCGTTCCTCACCAACATGGCCGAGCACATCGACGCCGGCCTGCCCGAGGACGCTCCCAAGCCCAGCCGCTGGGTGCACTACGGCATGACCTCGAGCGACCTCGGCGACACGGCGCTCTGCTTCCAGATGACGCAGGCGTTCGACATCCTGATCGCCGACGTCCGCCGCCTCGGCGCGATCTGCAAGCGCCGCTCGCTGGAGACGCGCGACATGCTCTGCGTCGGCCGCACGCACGGCATCCACGCCGAGCCGATGACGATGGGCATGAAGTTCGGCCGCTGGGCGTTCTCGATGAAGCGCGCCGAGACCCGGCTGCTCGTCGCCCGCGGCCAGATCGCCGTCGGCGCCATCAGCGGCGCCGTTGGTAGCTACAGCAACATCGACCCGGCCGTCGAGGAGTACGTCTGCAAGAAGCTCGGCCTGACCCCCGAGCCGCTCTCGACGCAGGTCATCCCGCGCGACCGCCACGCGCAGTGCCTCGCAGCCATGGCTGTCGTCGCCGCCGAGGCCGAGGAGATCGCAACCGAGGTCCGCGCACTGCAGAAGAGCGACACCCTCGAAGCCGAGGAGCCGTTCGCCAAGGGCCAGAAGGGGTCCTCGGCGATGCCGCACAAGCGCAACCCCATCACCGCCGAACGCGTGTGCGGCCTGGCGCGCGTCATCAAGGCCAACGCGCAGGTGGGCTTCGACAACGTCGCACTCTGGCACGAGCGCGACATCAGCCACAGCTCGGCCGAGCGAGTCGTGCTCGCCGACTCGACGATCGCGCTCGACTACATCCTCGGCAAGCTCGAGTGGATCCTCGACGGACTGGTCCTCTATCCCGAGAAGATGAAGGCCAACCTCGAGGAGACGCGTGGCCTGATCTACTCCAGCCGCGTGCTGCTCTACCTGGTCGATGGCGGCATCACCCGCGAGGATGCCTACGCGATCGTGCAGGCCAACGCGATGGTGGTCTGGGACGACATCCAGCAGGCCCGCAAGGGACCGACCTACCGGCAGCTGCTTGAAGCCGACTCCGACTGCACGCTCACGAGCGCGCAGCTCGACGAGGTCTTCGACCCCTGGGCGTTCCTGAGCCGAGTGGGCGTGCTGTTCGAGCGGGTCGAGGCGCTGGAGTTCTAGCACCGCCCTGCCCCTCCCCATGCATTCTGAGAGCGCTGCGTAGTACTATATGCGCCGTGGGCGTTCTGTGAACAACTCTTAAGGAGAGCCAGTGAAAGCTCCGACGAGCGCGCGAACGCTGCGCACCGCCTGTATCGCCACACTCTTGGCCATGATCGTGTTGCTCGGCGGGTTTGCGAGCGCCTCGGCTTACGCGGCCACCGTCCAGGGCAACGTATTCTCTTCGTCTGAGGGTCAGGGCATTCCGTATGCCGAGGTTGAGATCTGGCGCCAGGACGCTGGCACGTGGGGAGTCGAAGACCTGGCCACCTGCGATGCCGACGGCGCGTGGAGCTACGACACCACCGATACGTCGCCCGTGCGCGTTCGTGCCTACGACCCCACCGCCGGGCACAAGCCGGCGTGGTTCGGCGGGACGTCGGTTCAGAGCGCAACGGATGTCATCCCCAGCGACACGCCCGACGACACCAACATGACGCTGCCGTTCGTCAAGGGCGGCACGCTGGGCGGCTGGGCTGGCGACTCCAACAGCGGCTATCCGATCGACAAGATTCGCGTGACCGCATGGCTTGTCGGCGTGACGAATCCTGTCGTGCACCAGACCACCACCGCTGACGATGGCGTGTTCAGCCTGCCCAACCTGCCGGCGGGCAGCTACATCGTGCGCTTCGACGACCCCACGCTCACTTGGGACACCCAGTACGCGTTCTTCGCTGATGTTCAGGCTGACGCCACTCCGTTCGAGATCGACGGCCCGGGCAGTTACTTCTGCGACGGCTTTCTCTCGCGCCACGTGAGCGCGCTGACCCTCACACCCACGGCCGCGTCGTCGGATAGCACGCTGTCCCCGGCGGTCGGCGGCACCATCACGCTCGAGACCACATGCACCGACGCCAACCTTGGCGGCGCACTGCGCAGTGGGATGCCGGTGCAGCTCTACGCCTCGCCGGACGGCGCCGCGTGGACACCGCAAGCGAATCCGGTGACAAGCCCATCCGTGGGCCGCTACCGCACGTCGATCGCTATCACGTCAGTTGGCAAGATCTACTACAAGTTCGCGGTACCCGCCGCCGACTATCGGGCCTACGTGGAGTCCGACCCGTGCTTGGTCATCAGGCGCGGTCCGACCTACTGGTCGACTGACCTCTCGGTGGTTCCCGGACAGCCCACGAACCCGGGGCCCGGTGATGCCACGGCCATCACGGCCAAGCTGGTCACGGGCGACGGCGCTCCAGCGGCCGGCCGAGTGGTTCGCGTGCAGGCGAGCCCGTGGAACGGCTGATTGTGGGACGCCGGGTTCGTTTACAGATATATGGGCGGCGGCGTCTACCGCGCCGATCTCACGCCGGCGCGCTCGCTGAGCTACCGGTTCGTGACGGTTGGCACGCGCGCGGAGCCCGCGGTGACCTCATCTGAGTTGTTCGTGCCGTGCGCTGGCGTCTACAACCTGTGGACCGACTACGGTGCCGGGCCTCACTTCATCGTCAACTGGTACGAGAACTACGGCCATTCCAGTACGGCGAGCGCCTACTCGACCCAGATCAGCACCACGGACACTCCCACGGTCTACGTGCTCACGTCGCCTGATGGAGTGAATTTCACCAGGGCCAACCTGCCCATCGTCCGCTCCGTGATCACGGCCCCGGGCGGCCATCCGGCCGTCAAGTATACGGCGCAGATCCCCAGCGTAACTGCGCTTCGCTTCTATAGCTTTGTGATGGCCAGCAACGGCACGACCGGCGTCTGCGAGCCGACCTTCGTCGGCCCCAACGCATGGCTCGGCGCCATCACGGCAAAGGCGACCGTCTCGGCGAGCCGCGCGTTTACGGTGTCCGGCTCGATCAAGCCGCATATCGCCGCGGGCTACAAGACCGTGACGCTGCGCTGCGTGCGCTCGGGTAGCTCGAAGACCAAGTTCTTCACGGCGATGGTCTATGACTCGGGCGCATTCAGCGTCTACCGGGCCTCCATCAAGCTGCCCAGAGGCACGTGGCGCATCTACCCGCACGTGGCGTCCGGCTCCAAGTACGGTGGGGTGGTGGGCGGTTGGGCGAACGCGTGGGGCGATTCGCAACAGCTGATCTTCAAGAAGGTGGTCGTCCGATGAAGAAGACCTCGCTCAAAGCGCTTCTACTCACTGCGCTCGTCGCCGCGTTCGTGCTTGCGGGCGCGACCGGCGCGTATGCCGCGACCATCCGCGGGCTCGTGCGCGACGGCTACTTCAGCACGCCGCTGTCCGGCATCCAAGTCACGCTCGTAGAGGCGGCCAACGCTGACTCGGTGGTGTCGTCCACCACAACCGGGCCCGACGGCCGCTACCAGTTCTCCAGCGTCGCGGACTCGACGTACTATTTGTACTTCTCAGACCCCAACGGCGCCTACTGGCCCATGTGGTTCGACGCTGAGGAAACCTTCGACATGGCCGACCCCATCGACGTCTCGGGCTCGGATGTCTTTCTGGCCAACGCCGATCTCTCGGGCGTCCACGTCAAGATCCAGTCGCGGCTCTCGACGGCCACGGTGAGTGCCGACAGCTCCGACGTGCCTCTTCTCGGCGATGCAGTGACGATCGACACGACCGCCACCGACGTGCTCTGGGGAGACACGAACGCAGGCCAACGCGTGGTGGTGCAGACGTCGTCCAACCGCATCACTTGGACGACGATCGGTCCCGCAGACGACTACGGCGACGGCACCTACCACTACGGATTCACGCCCACCACCACCGACGTTCGCTACATCCGCTTCGCAATCGGCGAGGCGTCCGACTCGGTTGCGACCACCTCGCCGAGCGTGCGCATCGCGCCTCGGATGTGGCCGACTCGCTGGGAGGGTGCGACGCTCGATGGTACGAGCACCGCAAGCCTTGTCGCCCCCGTGGGCGCGCCCGTGCGCATCCGCGCGCGGCTGTTCGACCAGAACGAGGCGCCCATGACCGGCGCGAACGTGATCGTGCAGATGTCCTCGGACGGCGTGAACTGGCACGATGGGCCAGCTGCCAGCGCGGCGGCGACCCTCACCGGCCAGTACGAGACTACCGGAATCGCAGGGTTGTGGAGCTTCTACCGCTTCTACTACCAGGGCGTCGGCTACAACCAGCCCAAGGCGTCCGGAGCGGTGACGATCACGTCGCCGTGGCACCTGATCGCGACCGCGCCAACACGCCTCAAGGCGAACAAGAAGACCTTCATCCAAGGCAGCGTCACACCGGTGCTTCCGGCCGGCGTGCGGCCGCTCGTCACGGTCCAGTGGCACGTCCGCGGCAAGTGGCGCACCTACAAGACGTACTGGCCGACGACATCGGTGGGTCAGGCGACGTTCTTCTACAAGCGACTTGCCTTCCCCAAGGGCGACTTTCGCTGGAAGGTGTCGCTGCCGGGAGACGCGTACCGTTTCGCGACGTCGACCGTCTACGCACCGATCAAGGTTCGATGACGTAGACGCCGCGGCGCCTTACTCGTCGTCCTCCATGCGCTCGACCCACTTCGCACGCCACTTCGGCGCGTCGTAGACCGGTGCGAAGTAGGCGTCGTTGCGCACGATCTTGCCGCCGCGCGTCTCGGCGGTCATGACGATGTACCAGTCGCTGCCGTCGGGGTAGCGCGTGAGCACGGCGCCGTTTGCTTTGTTGCCGGAGCCCTCGGTCTTGACCATCGTGAACATCGGCGTCATCAGGTAGTGCTCCTCGGAGTTCTCCGTGATGCGCGCGCTCTCCATGTGCGTGCCGAGCGAACCACCCGGGTAGTTCGTCATGATCGCGATCATGTTCTTCAGTCCGCGGACTCGCTCGCGGGACTGCGGCCACTCGGCGACGACGTTCTCGTCCAAGACCTCGGCGGCATCGCTGAAGTTGCCGGTCTGGATCATCTTGAGCCACCGGGTCATGAGTTCCTTGGCGCTGGGTTCGTGCCCCGCCGAGTCCGTCATCGCTTGCCTCCCTTGAGCGGCGGCGCGTCGGCCGCCTGAAGCATATTCGCGTACTCCTCGCTCACGTACTTGTTCAGCGACGCCATCTCGTGCGCCGAGAACACCCGGCGCTTGAGCAGCCCGACCGCGACGTCGTGGGCCTCGAGCAGCGCCGCGAGCGCCGTCTTGCGAACCGGCTCGGGCACCTCAGTCTCCTCGGCAGCCTGCTTGTACCCTCCGTGGCCGAGGTAGGCGATCACCAGCGCCTGAAGCTCGGGCGCCGGCAGCCAGGTCGAGAGCTCGGGCAGCAGCCGCTCGTACGCCGACGAGCTCACCTCGCCGAACACCCCGTACTCGTGAGCGATGAAGATGCACAGTCGGTTGGCCGCGAGCTCGAAGTAGACGGCGCGACCGGCGTCACGGCCCTGGCGGTCGTGCGCCTTCTTCTGGATGAAGAGGCCGACCAGCAGCCAGCCGATCACGCCGACGATCGCACCAGAGATGCCGATGAGGAACTGCGTCACTGCCGCACCCTCCATGCCTCGCGCCGCATCGCGGCGCCCCACAGGCTACCTTCCCTGACGGCGGCGGCCATACGCGCGAGGCGGGCGCTGCGCGGCCGAACCGCAACGGCCGCCGTGACCCACATCAGTCGGCCACCAGTGTTGGAGTCGCCTCACGTTAAGTTCATCCCGACGTCACATTGCTCTCATCGCCCGCTCACGACGCAGCGCCAGACTGTGAGGCAGCCGGTCTTCCACGGAGGTGTCTCATGCAAGCACCCACGATCCTGCGATATGCCGTGTCGACCAGCCGGACCGGACGCGTGCTAGTTCTGATGAGTCGCAATGGAGTCGTCGACGTGGTTCTCGTCTCGGACCGCACGACTCCCAGAGACTGGACCGAGCTGCTGGCGGCGAGATTCCCCGATACGCGATTCATCCTCGACGACGGAGAGCGCGGCTCGTGGGCAGCGGCCGTGGTCGCTCGGCTCGATGGCGCACAGGACAACCTGGTCGTCCCAATCGATCTCGCGTGGCGGTCGCTGCCTGCGGCCGCGCATTTTTCGTCCGCAGGCGCGGTAAGGTAGTGGCGACACCCATCGAATGAGGATGCCGACATGACCGATGCACCATCCAACGACCCCCTGCACGGAGTCACGCTCGAGACCATCCTGCGTAAGCTCGTGCACAAGTACGGGTGGGACGGGCTGGCCAAGCGAGTCAACATCAACTGCTTCAAGAGCGACCCGAGCATCAACTCCTCGCTGAAGTTCCTGCGCAAGACGCCCTGGGCGCGCAAGGAAGTCGAGGACCTCTACGTCAACTCCAAGTTCTGGACCCGCGACGAGTAGCCCCATCCTCGCGAGACTCATGACCCGTGGCGCACAATACGAGCATGCGAGTTCACTGGGCCATCGGTGCGAGTGCTCTAATCGTCGTCCTTCTCCTCGGGACCACTTCTGCTGCCCTCGCGGCGCCCGCCCCACACCTCGTGTTTGCCGATGAGTTCGAGCACGGCTTGGACCCGGCGACTTGGGTGCAGCTCACGCCATGGAACACCACCTACTCGACTGGCGAGCTGGAGAGCTATCGCCCGGACAACGTCGCCGTGGCTGGTGGCGAGCTTCGCTTGGCGTCGCGCAAGGACTCGAGCGGCGCACCCTACACATCGGGAATCGTCACGAGTCTTGCTCGTGACCGGTTCTCCTACGGCTACTTCGAGATTCGAGCCACGCTGCCCAAGGGGCGCGGCATCTTCCCGGCGTTCTGGTTGACCAACGGCGACAGCCTCGAGATCGACGCCATGGAGATGCTCGGCGACGTACCTTCCCGGGAGTACATGACGCTGCACCAGCACAATCAGGTGGTCTTCCAGCGCGCGGTAGACGGGCCCGATCTCTCCGAGGGGTACCACACGTTCGGGGTCGACTGGCAGCCCACGTACGTCCGCTGGTACGTCGACGGCCAACTGCGCGCGGAGTACGCGCATCCAGTCCCGCACGACCCGCTTTGGATCTGCTTGGACACGGCGATCGGCGGGAAGTGGGCGGGTGCGCCGGACGCCTCCACCCACTTCCCGCAGTACTTCGACATCGACTACGTTCGCGTGTGGAACCAGATGCCGCACGATGCGGCACAAGTCGCGTCTGCCTTGGCGAACTACGCTGCGACCGCGCAGGCCGCAGCGCTGTCGTCGCGCTACGGGCAGATGCTTGCTGAGCCGAGCATCGAGTCCGCGCAAACGGTGCTGTTCTATCCGGGCCTGCGGTCGCCGCGCTACGTCAGGGGCGCGCGGGCCTGGGAGGCGGCATCTAACTAGGGGCTCTTGGATTGTGGCTTCCCCGCGCTACTCGTGAGGTCGGGGCCGGCTCGCGCTGGGTAGGGCCTATTCCGTGGTGGGCGTCCGCTTGCTCGACCCTGAACTTCCCGGCATCCCGGTGACGCCTGGCGGCGGCATCTGCGGCCTGATTGTGCCTGGATCGTACTTCGGCAGAGGCGAGCCGATCGCGGCAGGCGTCATGGCGCAGCTCGGCGCGCACTGGTTGCATCCCACGCACAGTTCAGTGTTGACCACCGGCACTTCCACCGGAGGACCGCCGCGGCGGCTCGGCAGATTCGCAGGTCGCTCGACGCCCACGAGAGCTCCCGAGATCGGGCACGTGCTCTGGCACTGCATGCAGGCGTGGTTGTTGGCCCACGCGCGGCAACGCGTCTTGTCGATCTCGGCGCGCACGCCCAGGCCAAGCGCGATTCGCTCGGACTGCGTCGGGGTGTGGATGGCATCGGTGGGGCAGGGCACAGCGCAACGGTTGCAGTTCATGGTGCAATGCGCCGGGCGCTCGTCGAGCATCGGTGTCCAAGGGCCGGCCTCTGTGGCAAACGATACGCTGGGGCGCAGGCTCCCGGTCGGGCACGCGCTGTAGCAGGCGCCGCAGCGCACGCACAGCTCGGCGAGTCTGGCCGGGGTTGTCGACGGCGGCCGAAGGATGTCGGCGTCCGCTCGCTCAATCGGCAGGACCACCGCCACCACCCCGAGCCCCGTGGCGCCCACGGCGATCAAGGCATCGCGTCGGGCTGGCTGGTAGGCTGGCGCGAGCAGCTTGGGCGGTGCAGCGCCAAACGCGTTGGCGCCGGCAGGGCAGGCATCGAGGCAGCGTAGGCAAACGATGCACTCAGCCGAACTCGATTCGAAGCCGCCCTTGCGCGCGATTGCATCGGTCGGGCACGCCTTGGCGCAACGGGCGCACCCGGTGCACGTCTCGGCATCGACGACCCGGCGCACCCCCGGCAGTTTCGACAGCACGCCGAGCAACCCACCGAGCGGACACACGTCGCGGCACCATGCACGGTGCTCGGCGAGGCTCAGGGCGATGACCAAAACGAGTGGGATGAGCGAGAGAAACGCGACGGTGTGTACGGCGCCCCGGCCCAGCGTGGCGCCGATACCCAGACCCACAGCGTCGTTGCCCACGAAGGGCCGCGCCAGCTCCTGTAGGGGGCGGGCGATGATGGTGACCGGGTCGAGAATCATGGGCCCCAGGTTACCGACGATTGCGGCGCCCAGAACCACGGCGAGCGTCACGTACTTGCCCAGCCGCCAGCGAGGAGAGATCTTGCTGCGCAGCAGCGCTGGAAGAGGGGCGAGCTCGATCAGGGTGCCGAGCGGACAGATCCATCCGCACCAGACTCTGCCGAGCGCGATCGACAGCACGACGGTGAGCAGCGCAGCGGCCCAAAACGCGATGAAAGCGCGCGAGGCGAGCGCAGCCGAGAGGCCAACCAGTGGGTCGAGGCGCGAAAAGAGGCTCGAGAACGCCCACGAGCTACCCAGCCCCAGTCCGCCGATGGTGAGGCCGACGAAGGCTACGAGGAGGACAATCTGCACGATGCGCCGAAGGCGCGACCAAGACATGGTCATCCAAGCCAAATCGGGCTGCTGTCGGTTTGCCGGTACCGAGAAGGTGCGCCCGTTCGCCTCCTGCCGACGGCTCAAAATACCACACACGGTATTCGAGCCGAAGGTGTCCGCACTCTCGTCCCAGCGCTAAGCGTGCCACCGGCGTCGGCACCGTCGGTGGCTTGGCCCTGAGGGGTAGCGGATTGCCTAGAGGCCTGCGAGCAGCCCTACGACGTCGACCTCGCACGCCGCCGTCAGTACGAGCATGACCTTGTCGGCGCCATCGGCCGAGGTCGCGAAGACCTGACCGACGTTGATGTTATGTTCGGCCAGCCTGCGGGAGATGGCGGCAAGCTCGCCGGGCTGATTGGGGACCTCGGCGACCACCACGGACTGCATGTCCATCTCGCCGCCGAGGTGAGCCAGCGCCTCGTACGCGAGTTTGTTGTTGCTGGTGATCATGAGGAACTCGCCCTTGTCGCCCTTGTCGTAGGCGCCGATAGCCAGGATGTTCACGCCAGCTTTGCTCAGCGCCTCGGTGACGTCGGCGAGCAGGCCCACGCGCGTGGGCGCCTTGAACATGACTTCGTTGCGAATCTCGACCTCGGCCATGTGGAACCTCCCGGAATCACGGTTGCGTGAGAGGTTCATACCGCCCGGGACCCCGTGCGAACCGAGCGGCTACCACATCCGCCGATGCTCGGCCGCCGCGCGGACGACCTCGGCGATGCGCCGGGTGCGGGTCTCGGCGCGCTTGGCATCGGAGATCCAGCGAAACGTGAGCTTGCGCTGGCCCGGCGGCAACTCGTCCCAGTAGCACTGGGCATCGGGGTTGGCAGCGAGAGCGGCGGCTAGCTCCTCGGGCATCACGCCTTCCTCGACGCGGTCGATTGAGGTCCACGAGCCGTTGGCCTTGGCGATCTCGACGGCTGCAAGCCCGGCGGGCGTCATGCGCCCCTCGGCGATCAGGCGCTCGACGCGAGCCTTGTTGGTGCGCGCCCACGTGCTGGTGGGCTTGCGCGGCACGAACATCACCGTGTAGCGGTCGTCGTCGAGCCGGCCCGCGGTGCTGTCGATCCACCCAAACGCCAGCGCCTCCTCGACCGCATCGTCGTAGGTGAGCGAGGTCGCCGAGCCACCTTTCTTGCCGATGGCCAGTCGCACGCCCGCCGAGACGGCGTGGTTCGCTTCGAGCCACGAGTGCAGCGCGGCGCGGTCGGCGACTTCCAGCAGCGGTAGCGGGTCGCGCTTGGCGCTCATGAGGGCGCGACCTCCCGACCGACGAAGCGTGCGTAGCGCTGCTGCTCGGCCGCGACGCCGGCAAGCTCGGTGGCATACAGCTCGCGAAACGCGCTCACCTCGAAGCTCACGGTTTGCGGCTTGAGCGTACGTCTCCACACGCCAACAGCCTGGCCGTCGATCACGACCGTGGCCGCGAGCATCCCGTTGGAGGCGACTCGCGAGCCGTACTGCTCCAGGTGCTCTCCAAGCTGGTGGCTGCGTCCCACGTAGCCGAGCATGTACTCGTCGAAGCCGGGAATCAGGTGGACGCTGGGTGTGCGACCGCACGCACGCGAACCGCGCTTCGCACGCGCCCCGCTCGCCTTGGCGATCTCGGGCGCGAACCAGTAGCGCTCGCCGTCGTGCTCGGCGCTCACCAGGCCGTCCTCGACCGACGCAAGCGCCGCTTCGGCCTCACGCTTGGGGATGTCGCACCAGCGCGCGAGGTCGGCGACGGTGGCCGGCCCGTGCCCCGCGAAGTAGCGCGCCGCCAGCAGCGCCAGCGCCTGCCCTCGGGGCGCCTCGGGCGACAGGAGGCTGTTCTCTGCGGGGACCCACTCGGCGAGGAGGCGAAACGTCTGCTGCTTGGCCTCCATCGGGCCGACGACGAGTAGACCCTCCTGGGCGAGGCGCCACAGGATGTGGTAGCCGCGCTGGCCGGTGGTCGCGATGCCGCCGGCTTCGAGCAGCGCCATTGCGTCGGGGCGCGTGAGCCGCCGGTTACCCGTCAACGCCGCGCGGAACAGCCCCCGGGCACGCTCGAACGTGGGCTCGTCGAGCTCGAGGTCGCGCTCGCGCTTGGCCGCGCGCGCAAGGATGCGCGGAGTGAGCAGCGGCAACAGCCAGTGCACGTCCTCGGCGGCGAGGAAATGCAGCGTGCCACGCATCGGCCACGAGCGCACGATCGAGCCGTCCGTGAGAGCGGCTTCGACGTCGGCGAGCGCCGATCCCGGCAGGCGCAGCCCCAGCGCCCAGACGGCGCCAGCGTAGTCCTGCGCCTGCATCGCGAGCAGGTGCGAGACCACGTCGCAGGGCGAAGTCGCCGAGCTGCTCTCGACCAGCTGCGCGCGCAGGCGCATACGTAGGATGTCGTCGGTGTTCATGTGCAATAGGATGACACGCCCAATCCCTGCGCGGCACTTCTCGGCACTGCCGCGGGGGCGTGGCTCGGGCATAATCGACCTAGACGACAACCATCGAGGAGGTCTTCGTATGAGCGACGACACCGCCGCCGAGATCAAGCCTGAGCCGCAGCCCGAGCCCGAGCCCACCGAGCCTGGGGTAGGGGCCGGCATGCCCGAAGCCGAGCCACCCGCCGAGGCCGCAGCTGAAGCGTCCGCAGCGTCGTCAGCGTCGTCAGCCCCCACGGCCGCGGAGGCGTGGGAGCAGGTCGTGCGCAAGCTGAGCGAGCTGAGCGACGCCATCGCTGTCTGGGCCAAGGCTGCTGCCGACACCCCCGAGAACCGCAAGCACGTCGACGACGTCCGCGCAGGCATCAACGACGTGGCGCGCCAGGCCAACGAGGCGTTCGCGAGCGTCTCGGGCAGCGACTTCGGCCGCCAGTTCGCTCAGGGTGCCGACCAGATGGGGACGGCGATCGGCGAGACCGCGACCGAGTTCGGAGCTGCCGCTGCACCGCACGTCGCCAGCGCGTTCGCCGGGCTGGCCGACGTCTTCGGCCGTGCCGCGCAGAAGGTGGGGGAGAGCGTCTCCCCGCCGAGAAGCCCCGACCCCGGCGCTCGCCCCGCACCCGAGCCGCCGACGACGACCGCGACGCCGATGCCGCCGTCGGAGCCCGATGCGGCCGCGCCCGCTGCGACCGACGAGGATGCGCCGGAGTAGCCCGCCGCAGCCCCGACTTGACGCGAACGCGGAAAGCCCGACAGGCTCAACACCCGTCGGGCTTTCGTCACTCCGGGTGCCGCTGCCGTCAGCGGCCATGTCCACCGCGGGTTGCGCATTGGTACGAATCGTACTATTCTGCTGGAAGCAGTTAGTACGAACCGTACCAAGAGGCGCCGCAATCGAGCGGTCGCCTCGGCGAAAGAGGTCGTTCATGCCCACCATCACCAACGCATCCGCCAAGGAGCTCTTCGTCCTCGGGCGGCTGTCGTCCCGGCCAACCCACGGCCACGAGATCATGCGCACGCTGGCGGCGTCTCGCTCCGACCTGTGGGTCGAGCTCTCGGAGAAGCACGTCTACTACGTTCTGAACAAGCTCGAGCGCGATGGTTTCGTAGCCGTCGAGGTCCAGCGCGAGGGAGCGCGACCGGCCCGCAAGGTGTTCTCGATCACGCCGGCTGGTCGCGCCGAGTTCGCCCGCCTCATGACCGCCGAGTCGCTGGTCGAGTCGATGGCATACTCCGAGTTTGATGTCGTTTTCGGGATGCTGGCGTACACCGAGGCTCTCTCACCCGCCGAGAAGACGGCGGTTCTACAGCGGCGGGCCGACTACCTGCGGCGTCTGATCGCCGAGACCGCCGAAGCGCGTGCCGCAGCACAGGCCGCCGGGGCTGCCGGTCTGCCCGCCCGCATCTTCGACAAGCTCGAGCGCGTCACCCAGGCCGAGCTCGACTGGCTCGGCGAGGTGCTCGACGACGTCGCTCGCGATGGATGGGTGAACGATCGCCCGGCAGCTGGCGACCACGAAGGTGTGACGAGATGAGCCCGACTCTGATCGGCGCCGTTGCCGCGATACTCACAGCTGCCGTCATCTACACGATCGCTGTGTTCTCCGAGCGGAGCTCGGGAGTTCTTAAGCCATGGCATCTGGCGCTCTTCTGGCTTGGGCTAGTGTTCGACACGACCGGAACAACGCTGATGAGCGACATCGCCGGCGGCTTCAGGCTCAACATCCACGGCATCCTCGGCGTCAGCGCGATCGTGCTGATGCTCGGCCATGCGCTGTGGGCGACGATCGCCATCACGTTCAAGCAAGAGGGCGTGCTCAGGAAGTTCCACACCTTCAGCGTGCACGTGTGGGGGCTGTGGATGATCTCGCTGGTCAGCGGCATGGTCCTGGCGATGTCGCAGATTGTCGGGAAGTAGCTTCGCGCCGCAGTCGGGGCGGGGCCGGGGGCCAGCCGCGGTCGACCGTTAGTCGCCGAGCATCTCCTGCAGGTAGCTCGTCGCCTTCTGGCTGCTGTCCGGCGCGATTGCTACAGCCACGCCGGACGCGCCGTTCTCGCGCAGCCACCGCAGCGCACCTGCCACGCACGCGGCTGTCGACGAGCCGCCGAGCAGCGCCTCATCGGCGTGAAGCGCGCGGGCGCAGCCAAGGGCCTGGGCGTCGTCGACGTAGACGATCTCGTCGATGACGCTGCGGTCCAGGATGGCGGGCACAGCGGTCTCGGTGAGGTTCTTCAGGCCGCTGATGTGGTGACCGGCGACTGGCTCGATGCCGATGACGCGGATGCTCGGGTCGCGCTCCTTTAAGAAGCGTCCGACGCCACTGATCGTGCCGCCCGTTCCGATGCCGGCGAAGAAGTAGCGCACCGTTCCAGCCGACTGTGCCCAGATCTCCGGGCCGGTCGACTCGTAGTGAGCGCGCAGGTTGTCCGGGTTGTCATACTGGTTGGGCATCACGTAACGCGAATCGGCCGCGAGCATCTCA
Source organism: Coriobacteriia bacterium (assembly GCA_031292615.1). Lineage (NCBI taxonomy): Bacteria > Bacillati > Actinomycetota > Coriobacteriia > Coriobacteriia bacterium. The sequence continues at coordinate 24,608 of JARLGT010000111.1, forward strand.
AGCGCCAGATCCATGGCGACATCCATCGGGTGACGCCCGGCGGGTGCGTCGGCCGGCGTCGGAACGACGGTCGCGCCGAAGGCTCGCAGCAGCACTGACTTCTCGGCGGGCATGGAGCGTGGGACCACAGCGGTCATCGGTCGGCCAGTTAGTGCGCACAGCGCCGCGAGCGCGATTCCGGTGTTGCCGCTTGTGGGTTCGAGCACGGTCTTGCCGTCGAGTTCGCCGCGCCGCTCCATCCCGGCGAGCATCCACTTCGCCGCGCGGTCCTTGACCGAGCCGAACGGGTTGACCCACTCCAGCTTCAGCGCCAGCTCCACGCCGTCCGGCGCGATGCGCTGCAGGCGCGCGAGGGGCGTGGGGTCATCGGCGTCGCCGATCATGTCGGCGAGGCTTGCGAAGCGGGCGCGTTGCGGCTCGCTCACAGCCAGTGCACCTCGCCACTCGCGAGCTGGTAGGCTGCGCCTGCGACGACCGGCACCGCGTCGCCGGAGCCGTTCTCGACGAACCACTCGCGCAGCTCCGAGACCGACTCGAGCACGTGCTGGTCGACCGCCTCGCGAAGCGAGGAGTCGGGGCTGACGTGGATGTGGTCGGTTATGGGCGCGAGCCACTTGGGCGCGTCACCCTCGCGCGCGGCGCTCACGGCCCCGCAGTCCTCATGGCCGAGAACCACCACGAGTCGCGTTCCTAAGACGTCGACGGCGTAGCGCACCGATGCGTAGCCCGCCTCGGACATGACGTGTCCGGCGACGCGGATCACGAACAGCTCGCCGGGTCCGACGTCGAACACGACCTCTACCGGCACGCGCGAGTCGCTGCAGCCCACGATCACGGCCCACGGCCGCTGCTCGTGGGCGAGACCTAGGCGTTGGCCCTGCGTGTAGTGAGGCTTCTGGCGGCCCTCGGCGAAGCGCGCGTTGCCTTCGCGCAGCATGCGCACGGCGATGTCGGATGGATAGCTCATGCGTCGATTATCGCAGAACGCGGGCGCAAGCCACGCAGTGCGCAACCCACGCGCATAAGCAGCGGAGTACAATCACGCCATCCTCGACGGTGCGGGCGCCGGCCTCGCCGAACACCCGCCGAGAGAAACGGTGCAAGATGCTGCGACGCTTCATCGTGGTTGTGGTGCTGATCTGCTGCCTGGCTCTTGCGGCCGGATGCGTCGTCGTGCAGCCGAAGCCCGATGGCACCTGGGGGGTCTCGCTCTTTCCGCCCAGCTCGCAAACGACCGTCACGGGCGGTTCGAGCGTCGGCGCCGGTGGTGGCCCAACGGCCAGCCAGGCCAAGGCAGCGACGGGTCACCCTGCCTATCCCGGAACGGCGCAGAAGTCCGGACCGTGGACTGTGATGGTCGAGGACGCCAACTCCCCCAAGGAGCTTCAAGACGGCTCGAAGCCAGCGTCGGGTAAGCGGTTCATGGTGCTCGACGTCGCGGTTCGCAACTCGGGTACTGGCGCGGCACTCAACGTGCTGCCCAACCAGTTCGCGCTGTGGGACTCGAGGAACAAGGTTGTCGATCCGTACCCGGCGAAGCTGGACATGTACAACGCGTTGTCGGTCAAACCGATCGACGTGGGCATGGGCGGTTTCACCTCGTTCGTTTACGAGATCCCGACGAGCCCTGCGGTCTACACGTTCACGATCACTCCAAAGCAGGGTGCCACAAGCCCGATGAGCTGGTACGTACCGTAGACACGCGCTAGTCTTTGCAGACCAAGCACGTCTCAGGGGGGATCGCGATGACACGCGACGAGGTGCTCGAGCGACTCAAGGCGCAACGCGCCGAGTTCGACGCGCGCGTTCACGCGATTCCTGGGGACTCGCTCGACGAGCCGGTCCCGGGAAGCCTGCACTCTCCCAAGCAGATTGTCGCGCACGTGAACGCCTACGAGCGGCTGATTGTCGATCGGCTCCGCGCGGCCCGGCTGGGCGAGAAGACGGCGTTCGACCGCGACCGCGTTGGCTGGGAGGCGTTCAACGACCGCATCTGGGCCGAGTCCGCCGAGCAGCCCGCCGAGGTTGTCCTGTCCCGCTCGGCCCGCGACTTCCTGGAGCTACTCGAAGAGGTGGCGATTCTCGGCAACGCCGAGCTTTCCGAGACGCGCGGGGTTACCGCCGCGATCGATCCGGCGTGGCTTCAGGGGCGCAGTCTGTCCGAGGTCATCGGCGTCGACGGTTTCGAGCACTACTCGGCGCATTTCGCTCAGCTTGAGGCAGCCGCGCGCGCCTGAGCTGCGGATTCTCGGCGTCGTCTGGGTCGGGGCCACCCTGTGACGGGTTACGCCCTGCGCCCCGCGGGTACTTATGCCCGAGGGGGCGCAGTAATGAATCGCAAGGTTTTGGTAGCGTACGCGAGCCTGTGCGGCTCGACCGCCGAGATAGCCGAGGCGGCCGGGCAAGTCCTGGCGGCCCAAGGTGCTGATGTTCGCGTCTGCGACGTCGCCGATATCACGACCCTCGACGAGTACGATGCGATTCTTTTGGGCACGGCGATTCGCATGGGGCGTCCGGTCAAGCCGATGCGCGACTTCATCCGCAACCACGCCCATGAGGTCGCTTCTCGGCCCAACGCAGTCTTCAGCGTGGGGGCAACCCCTAGGGACCGCACTCCACGCGCGATCTCGGAGGCATCGCACTTCGTCTCGCCGGTCGTCTCGGCGGTCGCTCCTCTGTCGGTGGCGCTGTTCGCCGGCAAGATCGATCCGACGCGGCTCGCGCTGCCGTGGAGGGCGCTCATCGAGCACGCCGAGCCAGGATCGAGGCTATCGGCGGGCGACTGGCGCGACTGGGACGCGATTGACGCGTGGGTCGAGGAGATCGCCCCGCAGTTGCTCGCAGGCGGATGGGGCGCTCGCGGCACGTCGATGCCGAGCTAGCGCGCCGGTCGCGAGGGACTACTGCGAGGCTGTCGTATCCTCAGCGCAGGACAGCGAACCCAAGGAGCCAGCCGTGACCAAGCGCAGCCGTCGAGTCGTCGTTCTCGCCCACTGCATCCTGAACGGCAACGCCAAGTACGGCGGGGGAGCGACATACGCAGGCGCCAACGTCGAAGTGCTCGAGCCGTACCTGCGAGACGGCGTGGGAATCGTGCAGCTGCCGTGTCCGGAGTCGAGCTTTCTCGGCATGAGTCGCTGGGGCATGACGCGCAACCAGTACGACAACGTCGCCTACCGTCGCCACTGCGCTGCGATTCTGCGGCCGACAATCGACACGCTCGAAGAGTTCGCTGCGGCCGGCTATGCCATTGAGGGCGTCGTCGGCATCAAGGGCAGCCCGAGCTGTGGCGTCACCGAGACGCACGAGGGCTACGAAGGCGGCGGGATTGAGGGCACTCCGACGTGCGAGCGGGTCGCGGATCGGGGAGTGATGATGGCCGTGCTCGGCGAACTGCTGGCAGTCCGCGGGATGAAGCTGACCTTCACCGACGTGCGCGATCCCGACTAGGCACGACGGTCGCTGGGCACAATCCAGTGAAGATCGACGCCCAAGCTCGCAAAGGAGCACGTTCATGCACGTCTTCCTCGCCACCGGCAGGGCGAGCAGCGCCTGCCGCGTCCTGATCGCTCGTGACGCCTGTCAGCTTTCCCGGGTGTTGTCGTAGTGACCCCCACGAATCACGACGGACCCCTCGGCCTGCGCGAAATGAAGCGCAACGCCGCCCGAGCTGCCCTTGACTTCGTCGAGCCGGGCACCGTGATCGGAGTCGGATCCGGCACCACCGTCTGGTGCTTCATCGACGTTCTCCGCGAATCAGGCCTGCATATCGGCGGTGCCGTCGTCGCATCCAGCGAGACCGCGCGGCGGCTCGCCGAGATCGGCGTGACAATCCTTGAGCTCGACGACGGTCATCCCACGCTCTATATCGATGGTGCCGACGTGGTCGACATGTCCGGGCGGGCGGTCAAGGGTGGCGGCGCCGCGCACACCCGGGAGAAAGCCGTCGCAACCGCCTCCGAATACTGGGCGTGCATCGTCGATGCGACCAAGGTCGTGAGGGCGCTGAGCGACGAGACGATTCCGCTTGAGGTGCAAGCCGCCATGGCCGATTCGGTCGCCGAGGCGATCTGTGCGATGGGTGGGTCGGCTCGCGCGAGACCCGACGTGGTCACAGACGCCGGAAACCCGGTGCTCGACGCAAGCGGCATCTCGCTGGTCGATCCGCTCGCCACGGAGACCGCGCTCGACGCGATTCCCGGCGTCATCGAATGCGGAGTGTTTGCTCGGCGAACCGCGGACGTAATCTTGGTGGGCCGTGCAGGCGGCGGTGTGGGCCGCATCATCCCGCACCACGAGGACGCCGAGTCATAGCTCGCCGCGTCGAGGGAGCCGCCGCACGAAAGCGCTCACAGGTCGCGGGCTTACGCGCTGCGCTCTAGCCGCAGGCCCAGGTACTCCGTGAGGAACGTCGCGATCAAGACGCCGATCAACGCCGCGCCCCAAGCAAGGGCCGTGATTCTGCCCAGGTCGTCGATGCGCGCTTCAACAGCGCGCATGTTGCGCCCGGCGATCACGACGCGCCCATCCTTTGCGGCAGCGCTCACGGAAGCGATGCGTACGCCGGTCTGAGGCTGCCACGTCACGCGATCGGTTCCCTGCGCGCGTGCGGCGGCCAGCACCCCTGCGGGCGGCTCGGCCACCGAACTCCCGATCGTCGCGCCCGAGGCCAGCACGTTGTCTTGCGGACCGACCACCACCACGAATGGCGCGAGGCTCATCGCGGCGTCGATGGTGGGGGACGTTGCTACGCTCTCGGGTGTGGCTCCGGCATCGAGGAGAGCGGCGCCGTCGGTGGCGAGTTGCTGCTGCGGGTCGTCGAGGCCGTTGCGGTAGCTCTGCTGCACGGCGAGGTAGGTCAGACCCGACACGGCGGTCACCGCGACCGCGATCGGCAGCCAGATGCGGATGATTCGAAACCAGAGCGGCATGGCGGGTGCTCCTCCCGGAGGCGAGTTGCCGAACGCCGGCCCGTCAATCGTACGCCCGGGTGCGCTAGGCTAGTCGCCGAGTCATCACACTGTTGCCCCGTCGTCTACAAGTCAGGAGTTCGCGCCGATGCCCGAATGCTCGTTTCACCCCGGCGTCGAGACCGGCGTTCGCTGCACCGAGTGTGGCCGCTACATCTGCCCCAAGGACATGGTGCCCACCCCCGTCGGGTACAAGTGCCCGGTGTGCGCCAAGCCCGCTCGCAGCCAGTACCAGGTCGTCAAGCCGGCGCAACTGCTGCGAGCCACGATCGTGGGCGGGCTCGTGGGCATCTTCGGCGGCGTCGTGCTGGCGTTCGTGCCGATTCTCGGCATCTTCTCGGGATTCATCTGGGGCATCGCCACTGCCGAGGCAACTCGCCGAGCGAGCGGCGGTCACCGGGAGTGGGCCGTGGGCATCGTCGCCATCGCGGCAATCGTGCTGGGCGGTCTTGCCGGCATGGTGCTGACCGGCCGCCTCAACCCGCTCGCCATTATCATCGCGATCGTCGTGGCGTTGGTGGACCTGGCGCTGCTCGAGTTCCGCTAGCAGCAGCTGCTGCCTCGCGCCGAGTTCTCGGCCCCGCCGCCGCAGCATCCGCTGGTGGGCGTCGCTTCGTCTCCACCGCAACAGCTCGCTGCGCCGGCCCCTGCAGCGTCGCCCGCGGGCGCGCCCGAGCAGCCGCACGTCGGCTCCGTGCCGGTCAGCCAGCCGTGGATGATCGCCGAGGCGCACCCGACTCCCGGCTTGAGCGTGATAGCGCCCGAGGCGCAGTTAAGCGCACACGCGCCGCATTCCATACAAGCGCCCAGGTCGACGATCGCGGCGCGCTTGTCGGCCATCGCGAAGACGCCGTGTGGACAGACGATAGTGCAGGCCTGACAGCCGGTGCACTTCTCGGCATCGAGCTTGAGGGTGACGACGTCTTCGATGTAGCGAATGCCCTGCATGACCGGCTCCTATCGGATTCGTGCGATCATTGTTGTCCAAGCGGCAGTCCAGCAAACCAACGCGACGACGATGCCCGCCACCTCCAAGGGTATCGCGCGGCGCAACTCGGCCTCCACTCCGCTGGGCGAAGTGTAGGGAGTCGAGCCGGTGAAGTTCACGCCCAGGTAGCTCGCCGCCGAGGAGACCGCGAGGAGAACGGCGGCCCATCCCAGCACGTTCTGTCCGCCGAGCATGCCGGGCAGTGTCACTAACGCGAGCAGTGCCAGAACCGCGCCGGCGACGGCGCCTTTCACCGTGAACGCGCGACCCGGCAGCCACGGGAGCAACGCCGGGACCATCACCGCGCCAGCGAACACCGCGAGCACGAATACCATCAGCGACGGGAACAGCCCCATGAGCGCTGCGAGCGGGGCGAACGCGCGCATCGCGATCGACGCTCCCAGCACCGCGAGCACCAGCAGAGCTGGAATTGCGTACAGCGCATAGTGCAGCGACGGCATGATCTCCATCGGCGCAAGCGCCATGCGCTCGCGCAACGTGAACGTCACTGCGCGCATGTCAGGTGTGGTCTTGTTCCCAGCATCAAGAAACGCCTTTAGATCCGCCGAGCGAACCGGTCCCCAGACGACGCGGTAGCCCGTGAGCTGTCGCACCTTGTGCGCAGCCACGCCCACGGCGCCGAGTTGCGGCAGGATGAGCGTCTCGTGGTCGACGTAGTCCGCCAGATGCGTGGCGAAGATGCGTCGCACCAGCTCGTCGGTGCCGAACGTCTTCTTGCCTGCCGCGCACCACACGTTGATGCCGTACGTCTCGAGCACGAGCAGCCAGGCGTCGACGCCATCGAGGTCGCGTCGCACGAGATCGACCGTCATCCGGTAGTTGCAGGTCACGATCACCGACGACGACGATGTGGGTATTCCGACGCGGTACAGCCCCGGGGCGACGGCCGAGTTCTCGCGACCCACACCCCAGCGAAGCGACCAACGCTTGAGCGTGTCGCGCCAGGTGAGCTGCGATGAGAGTTGAGGTACTTCTTCCATGGGGTCCCTCCGGGCGCCGGCGGCGAGCGGATACTTCGATATTCATCGAACTACGCACGCTCACAGTATTTCGATAGTCATCGAACCTGTCAATCCCTGCGTACGGCGCGGCCAATCGCTGTTCTGCCCGTCTGGGCGTTCATGGTCAAATGCCTGCCAGTGGGTGACAATTACCTACGCGCAGGGGCTGTGCGTCAAGACCACAAGGAGGGGCCACATGCTCAAGGAGTTCAAGGAGTTTGCGTTCAAGGGCGACGTTGTCGACTTGGCCATCGGCATCGTGATCGGCGCCGCGTTTACGGCCATCATCAAGTCGTTTGTCGACAACCTGATCAACCCGATTGTCGGCGCGCTCATGGGTGGCAAGAACGCCCTCGATGGCCTTGCGCTGTCGATGGGGCCGATCAAGCTGACCTATGGGGCGTTTCTGAGCGCCGTGCTCAACTTCCTGATCGTCGCGTTCGTGCTGTTCCTGGTGGTTAAGGCGGTCAACCGCTTTCGCAAGGCCGAGGAGGCCACCGACCGTGACTGCCCGTACTGCTTGACCTCGATACCGAAGGCCGCCACCCGCTGTCCGAGCTGCACCTCCGAGGTGGCCGCCGAGAAGTAATCGACCACTTGCGGCCGTGCTCAGACAAACGTAGATTCGGTGAAGATGCCGCCCTCCTCCGGGGGGCGGCGTAGTGTTCGCTCTGGGGAGATGCGTACAACGAGCTGAGGAGTCACGTCATGGTGGTCGAAACCCGCCGGATTCTGCTGGTCGAGGACGAGAAGTCGATTAGAAGCGCCGTCGCTGCGTACCTCGAGCGCGAGGGTTACTGGGTCACGCCCGCCGAGGACGGCCAGATCGCCCTCGACGAGTTCACGAAGCACAAGTTCGACGTCGTCGTGCTCGACCTTATGCTCCCGAAGGTCTCCGGCGAGCAGGTCTGCCGAGAGATCCGCAACGTCTCCGACGTCCCGATCATCATGCTCACCGCCAAGGGTGAGGAAGAGGACCGCATTGCCGGCCTGGAGCTGGGCGCCGACGACTACCTCGTCAAGCCGTTCTCGCCGCGCGAACTCGTCGCGCGCGTCCGGGCGCTGTTGCGCCGGGCGCACGTGGACTCCGAGCCGCAGCGCGACCGCCTCGTGTTCGGCGACCTGGAGATCGACGTGACGGGGCACAAGGCGTTCCTTCACGGCAGCGAACTCGAGCTGACTGCGAGCGAGTTCAAGCTGCTCACCACGCTCGCTCGCTATCCCGGCCGCGTGTACTCGCGCATGGAGCTGGTCGAGAAGGTTCTCGGCTACGACTTCGAGGGCTACGAGCGCACGATCGACTCTCACGTCAAGAACCTGCGCGCGAAGCTCGAGGACGATCCGCGCGAGCCTACCTTCATCTACACGGTGCACGGAGTGGGCTACCGCTTCGAGGCCCCCAAGACGGACGCGGATGCCTAAGAGCACCACACCCGACGTCCTAGAAGACGATCAGCAAGAGCAGCCCGTATCCGCCGAGCAGCCCTCGGCCAAGAACGGCAACGGCAGTAAGCGCCCGCAGGCGTTCCGGCGCCGGCTGGCGCTCGCGTTCGCGCTGGTGGCGGCGTTCACCGCGCTGCTGGCGGGCGCACTGCTCTCGGCGGCATGGACGTACCAGTTCAACGCCTACATCCACGACAATCTCAAGGATGCGGCTCAGGGAATCGCCACGATCGTCGAGCAGAGCTACAGCCAGTACGGCTTCTCGTACGGGACTCTGGAGCAGATCCCCATCATCGGCATGACCAGCAGCGTGGGCGTGCAGATCCTCGATACCAAGAGCCAGATCGTCTACGACGAGGCCAGCATGCGAGCTCACATGCAGGCCGCGATGCTCAACCAAACCACTCCGCTGGCTCCCTCGGTGCCCAAGCCGGTGGTCGTGCTCCAGCCGACCGGTGACGTCGTGACGGCGCCAATCGTCGTCAATGCCAAGCAGGTGGGGACGGTTCGCGTATGGGCCTACGGAACCAACGCGCTGCTCAGCGAACGCGACTTGCAGTTCCGAAGGGGCTCGTTCGAAGGTCTCGCAATCGCGGCGCTCGTGGCCGTCGCCTTCGCTGGCGTGGCTGGAATCTGGTACGCGGGCAGGCTTGTGCGCCCCATCGTCCGCATCACCGACACGGCCCAAGCACTCCAGAATGGCGAAACCGATGCCCGTACCGGACTTCATACGAGCGACGAGATCGGTTACCTCGGCCAGACGTTCGACGCGATGGCCGACTCGATCGAGGCCGATCGCGAGATGGAGCGGCGCCTGACCGCCGATGTTGCACACGAGCTGCGCACGCCGCTGCAGGCCATCCAGGCAACCGTCGAAGCGATGCAAGACGGCGTGCTCCCGGCCGACGAAGAGCGTCTTGGCATCGTGCGCGAGGAGACGCGACGCCTGTCGCGCCTGACCAACGGCATCCTCGAGCTCACGCGCCTCGAGCGCGGCGCGACCGCGTTCGACATGCGCCGCATCGATGTGTCGGGCCCGGTGCACATGGCGGTCGACTCGCTCGCGCCACTGATCGAGACGTGCGCGCTCACGCTGACCAGCGACATCGACGAACACATCTTCATCAAGGGCGACCGCGACCGTTTGCAGCAGGCGGTGGGCAATCTGCTCTCGAACGCCGCCCGCTACACGCCAGCCGACGGCAGCGTGCACGTGGCACTGCGCCGCGAGGGGGATGACGCTCTCATCGAGGTCGCCGACACCGGCGTAGGTATCGCCGATGAGGACATGAAGCGCGTCTTCTCACGCTTCTGGCGCGCCGACACTGCACGGGCGGCTGCGACTGGCGGCTCGGGTATTGGGCTCGCCGTCACCAAGGAGATCGTCGAGCGCCACGGCGGCACGATCAGTGTCGCGCACCGCGAGGACGTCGACGGCACCGTGTTCTCGATCCGGCTGCCCCTCGCCTAGCCGTCGGCCGTTGCGCTGATGCGCCAAGCTGCCTACTTGCTCAGGATCTGCACGGCCTTCGCAGAGCCTTGCACCGGGTACGACTCGGCCACGGCGCCCTCGAACCAGACCCGCACGCGCGTGCCTTTGGCGATGTGCGCGATCGAGTCAAGCGTCGCGACCTTGCCGCTGGAGTCGAAGAACATGGTCGCTGGCGGGATGTTGACCTGCGCTTTGTCCGAGATTGCGCCGGCGATCGGGGTGCCGGTGCTCTCCACCAGCATCGATGCGGGGCGACCGTCACCCGAGACAACGCTCGCGACCGAGCCCGTGATTCCCGCCGGCTCGCTTGGCGGTTGCGGTGCCGAGAAGCACGCCGAGAGGAGCAGCACGCTGGCGAGGACTGCCGCTGCGAGCGGCCCGAGCAGCGGATTGCGGCATCTGGGAGCGCGGGTCACGGGGCCTCCTCCCGAGATTGGCGTTCTGCACACAGCATAGCGCGCGGCGCCACAGGTTCTTCATGCGATTCGGGTATCGTTGACAGGGCGAACGGCAACGAGAGGGACGCGCATGATCTTCGGAATCCCGGTCTCACCGACCTGGCTGCTTGTGCTCGGTCTCCTGCTATTGGTACTGCTCGTGTTCCAGATACTCGTGGGCATGCGCAAGATCAAGTTCGGGCGCAAGACCTTCGTCTACCACAAGTGGGTCGCCTTCACGATCTTGGGCATCGCGGTGGTTCACGGGCTCCTCGCCATGCTGTTCGTGTACGGCTGGAGCGTGCTCTAGGGCCGAGGCGCCCTCGCCCCTCGCGCGCCCTTCGCCTACAATGACCCCGTACCCGCGCCGAAGCCCCCGCCGCACTCTCATTACACTCCGGGCTGGCAGTGCCACCGCGATTCCCCGGAGGAGCATCCACAGTGCAGCCGCTTTTGCCGAAGCCCACTTCGCAGGGCAAGGTTCGCGACCTCTACGACCTCGGCGACAAGCTCTTGCTGGTGGCCTCCGACCGCCTCTCGGCGTTCGACGTCGTGCTTCCCGAGCCAATCCCCTTCAAGGGCGAGGTACTCACCAAGCTTTCGCTGTTCTGGTTCGAGTTGTTGGCCGACGTCGTCCCCAACCACCTGCTGTCCGCCGATGTCGCCGACCTACCGGCGGAGTTCGCAGGTATGCGCGACTACCTTGCCGGCCGCTTCATGCTGGTCAAGAAGGCGACTGTGTTCCCGGTCGAGGTGCATCGTTCGCGGCTACCTCGCAGGGTCCGGCCTCAAGGAGTATCAGCGCCAGGGCACCGTGTGCGGCATCCCGCTGCCCGCCGGCCTGGTTGAGAGCAGCAAGCTGCCCGAGCCCATCTTCACGCCGTCGACCAAGGCCGAGATCGGCCTGCACGACGAGAACATCAGCTTCGAGCGCGCCTCGGAGCTGATCGGCGCCGAGGCGGCCACCACGCTGCGCGACAAGTCGCTCGCGGTCTACTCGGCGGCGCGCGACCATGCGCTGTCTCGCGGCATCATCATCGCGGACACGAAGTTCGAGTTCGGCCGCGTCAATGGCGAGATCACGCTGGTCGACGAGGTGCTCACACCCGATTCGAGCCGCTTCTGGCCCGCGGACACGTACGTGGCCGGCGCCAGCCAGCCGAGCTTCGACAAGCAGCCGGTCCGCGACTGGCTCGAAGCGAGCGGTTGGGATAAGACTCCGCCGCCTCCCGCACTCCCCGTCGACGTGGTTGCGGCCACCTCGGCACGCTATATCCAGGCATACGAACTCATCACGGGCCGCACGTTTGAGCCCGAAGGAAAGGGCGTCTAGTAGTGTCGCGTCGCAGTGCAAGCAACGAGCGGTATCAGAAGTACACGGGTCCCAAGGGCCAGACGCGCAAGTCGGCGGCTGCGGCCAAGCCGTCTCGCAAAGAGGGCAGCTCCACCCCGGTCAAGAAGAACAAGAGCAAGACCAAGGTCTCGGCCGACAAGGCACCGGGTGGCAAGTTCTACGAGCCTGACACTCCCGAGTACAAGTTCTGGCGCCGCATGTGGTGGGTGTGTCTGGGCGGCGGCTTGCTCTTGGTCGCCGTGTCGTTCTACTTGCAGACGTACCTGAAGACGTACCCATGGGCGCGTACTGCCGGCATCGTCACCATCGCCGCGTCGTACGCAGCGATCATTGGGGCGTTCTTCATCGACTACCGCAAACTGCGTTTGATGCGGACGGGCAAGTACATCTCGAGCACGCCTGCCAAGTCCGCTGCCGCCAATCCCGCCGACAAGCCCAAGACCCCCGACGCCGGTGACTCCGGAGACGACGAGTAGCCAGCCCACCTCAAGCCGAGAGGACCTCTACGCCATGGCACGTTACGAGATCTACGTAACCTACAAGCAGGGCATCTTCGACCCGCCGGGCGCCACCGCCGAGCGCGCGCTGTCCAACCTGGGCTACGAGGGCGTCAACTCCGTCAAGATCGGCAAGTTCATCCGGCTGGATGCCGACGCAGACCTCGCGAGCGTCACGGATATGTGCGGCAAGCTGTTGGCCAACCCGGTCATCGAGGACTTCCGCATCGAGACGGTGGAGGAGTAGCTCATGCGCTTCGGCGTCGTCATCTTCCCAGGCTCCAACTGCGAGCAGGACGTTATCCGAGCCACCCAGTACCTCGGCTTTGACAGCGAGTACATCTGGCACGGGGACACCGACATCTCGGGCTTCGACGCGATCGTGCTGCCTGGCGGCTTCTCCTACGGCGACTACATTCGCACCGGCGCAGTGGCGCGCTTCAGCCCTGTCATGGCCGAGGTCATCCGATTCGCCGAGGCGGGCGGACCGGTGCTCGGCATCTGCAACGGCTTCCAGATTCTCACTGAGGCCCACCTGCTGCCCGGCGCCATGCTGCGCAACCGCGGCCTGAAGTTCATCTGCAAGCAGGTCAACCTGCGCGTGGAGGACAACGTCTGCGAGTGGCTCGACGAGGCCGCCGGCACCGTTCTCCAGTTCCCGATCAACCACAACGAGGGCAACTACTACTGCGACGCGCAGACCCTCGATCGTCTCAAGGCGAACGGTCAGGTCGTCCTTCGCTACGTCGAGGCTGATGGATCGACCGCTCCCGGCGGCAGCGCCCCGAACGGCTCGCTCGACGACATCGCTGGCATCTGCAACGAGCGCGGCAACGTCTTCGGCCTTATGCCGCACCCGGAGCGGATGGTCGACCCAATCAACGGCGGAACCGACGGGCAGCCGTTCTTTACGACGATCGTTCGCAGGCTCGCCGAGGTGGCTGGCTAGTGCCGGGAGGTACCCCGCAACTTCATGGCCTCGAGTGGTTCACCGGCGGGCCGGTCGGTTGGTACATCCTCGGGATGTACGTACTCGCAGTCGGGCTTGCGCTGTTCGTGCTCGTGGACTCTTTGCGTGCGGTCAGGCGCGAGCATCTGGCCGAGCTTCCCGAGCCTGCGTGGATCTACCCCGTGTTCGGTGGCGGCTTCCTGGTCTTCGTCTTTAGCGTCCTGCTGCCGTTTGTGCCCGTTGCGTTCTCGGCGGTTTCGGCGCTACTAACGCCGTTCTGGCTCGCCATCGCGGTGGCCTACCTGCTGCGAGTGGTCTTCCCGAAGCCAGCGCAGTTGGACGAAGCCTCCGAGGTCGCGGCAGATGACGAGCCGTCCGACGATGCTTCTTAACAGTTTCTTCACACCTGTGGGCGGATTCTTCACGCCTTCGCAACTCGCTTCGGCGCATACTCCATCGCATTGTTCTCGCGGCTGCCCAAGGCGCGCTCGTTACCCAAGACGAAGTCGCGCACACGCAAGATAGCCAAAGGCGACAGCACTCGAGGTCGCCTCGCTCGGCAGGAATCGCACGGAATCCGTGGAATCGAAGCCTCACGCCCTAGCCCCCTTAGGGCCTTCGAACTGGGACGAGGATTGATGGAATCACCCGAAGAGACGATGGCCGGCCCTTCTGACTTGTGCGGTGTTGCACCAGATGCGGTGTATGGCCTGCTGCAGTCGTCGAGAAAGGGCCTCAGCGCCGAGGAAGCCAGCAAGCGGCTTGAGACCTACGGCGAGAACGTACTGACGGCCAAGAGGCCCATCCCTATGTGGCGCCGGTTCTCCGCGCACCTGCTCAACATGTTCGCGATCCTGCTCTGGGTCGCTGCGGCTCTGTCGTTCGCGTCCGACCAAGCTGCGCTCGGTTGGGCCGTCATCCTCGTCATCCTGCTCAACGCAGTCTTTGCCTTCGTGCAGGAGTACCGCGCCGAGAAGGCCATCGAAGCACTCAAGAACATGTTGCCGCCCAAGGCGAAGGTAATTCGCGGCGGACAGATGCAAGAGATCGATGCGCGCGTTCTTGTCCCGGGCGACGTGTTGGTCGTCGAGGAGGGCGACTTGATCTCGGCGGATGCGCGACTGGTCTACTCGGCGGATCTGCGCGTCGACAACTCGGCGTTGACCGGCGAGGTCGATCCGGTGGTTCGCCGAGCAGACGTGCTGATCGCCGATCCGCCTTCGATCACCGACGTGGAGAGCTACATCTTCACCGGCAGCACTGCAGTGCTCGGGCAGGGCCGCGCAGTTGTATACGCAACGGGCATGACCACAGAGTTCGGCAAGATCGCCGGGCTGACTCAGAGCGTCGCCGAGCGTCTTTCGCCTTTGCAGCGCAACATCGCGAGGCTCAGCCAGCTGATCTCGCTCATCGCCGTCATCCTCGGCATATTCTTCTTCGTCATCGGCAAGATGATCGTGGGGATGACGTGGCTCGCCGCCGCGGTCTTCGCTATCGGCATCATCGTGGCCAACGTTCCGGAGGGGCTGCTACCGACACTGACCATGGCGCTATCGGTTGCCGCGCAGCGTATGGCCAAGCGCAACGTTCTGGTCAAGAAGCTCTCCAGCGTTGAGACGCTCGGCTCGACAACCGTCATCTGTACTGACAAGACGGGCACGCTGACCGCCAACCAGATGACGGTGCGCGAGGTGTGGCTGCCTGGCACCACCGTCGAGGTCGACGGCGTCGGCTACGCGCCCGAGGGCTCCTTCACGACCGACGGCGCGGCGGTGACCGGTGAGTCCAAGCAGCGCCTCGATGACTGCCTCGCTGCGGCGGTGCTCTGCAACAACGCGCGCCTGCGAGCCCCAGAGGAAGAGGGCGGGCTGTGGACCATCCTCGGCGATCCTACAGAGGCCGCAATGCTCGTCGCCGCCGCCAAGGCAGGCTTCGACATCGAGGAGCTCGAGGAGACGCATCCTCGGAGATTCGAGCACCCCTTTGACTCGACCCGCAAGCGCATGACGGTCGTCTGCGACGTTGGTAACAAACTGGTCGCGTATGTGAAGGGTGCCCCCAAGGAGACCATCGGCTTGTGCACGCAAGTGCGCGACGCCAGCGGCATACGCCCCATTACAGGCGCCGACGTCGCAGCCGCGCTCGAGGCCAACGACCGCCTGGCGAGCCAAGCGCTGCGAGTCATCGCGGTTGCCGAGCGCCCGGTCCAAAGCGGCGAAGATGGTGCCGAGATGTCCGTAATGGAGCAGGGCCTGACTCTGCTCGGCCTCGAAGCGATGCAGGACCCGCCACGACCCGAGGTGACCGCCGCTGTCGCCGAGTGCCACACAGCCGGTATCCGCGTCATCATGATCACCGGCGACTACGGCCTGACCGCCGAGGCGATCGCTCGCAAGATCGGCATCATCACCTCGCCGGACGCCCGCATCGTCACCGGGGCCGACCTCGAGACCATGGACGACGACGCACTCAAGCAGGCCCTGAGCGGGCAGGTCTGCTTCGCTCGCGTGGTCCCCGAGCACAAGATGCGTATCGCTCAGACGCTGCAGTCCATGAACGAGGTCGTCGCGATGACCGGCGACGGCGTCAACGACGCCCCCGCACTCAAAGCGGCCGACATCGGCATCGCGATGGGCAAGGCCGGCACCGACGTTGCCCGCGAAGCTGCCGACATGATCCTGACGGACGACAACTTCGCGAGCATCGTCAACGCGGTCGAGGAAGGCCGCGCCATCTTCGACAACATTCGGCGTTTCCTCACTTACTTCCAGACCTCGAACGTCGCCGAGATGGTGCCGTTCCTTGCGATGGTCTTCCTGCGCATCCCGCTGCCGCTCACGCTGCTGCAGATCCTCACGATCGACCTGGCAACCGACCAGGTGCCGGCGCTCGCGCTCGGCCTCGAGAACCCCGAGCCCGGCGTGATGGAGCGCCCGCCCAAGCGCCCCGGCGAGCCTATCCTCACGTGGGGAATGGTGATCAAGGCGTACCTGTTCTTGGGTCCGCTCGCCGCTGCCGTAGGAATGTTCGGGTTCTTCTACGCCTACATGCTCTACGGCTGGCACTTCGGTGACTGGGCCGGCATGGCAGCCCTTGGGCAGATGCCGATCGGCGCGAGCCCCGCGACAGGCATCTACATGTTCGCGACTACGATGGCCCTGACTGGCATCGTCATGGCGCAGGTGGGCAACGGTTTTGCCATGCGAACGCACCGGCAGTCCATCTTCAAGGTGGGATTCTTCACCAACAAGATGTTGTTGTGGGGTATCGTCGCGGAACTCGTCTTCCAGGCGATCATTGTGTACGTGCCGCCCGTCCAGGCGATATTCAGCACTGCGGCGATGAGCGGAATGCAGTGGCTCGTTCTTGCCGCGTTCGCCCCGTTGCTGCTGGTAGCTGACGAGATCCGCAAGTACTTCCTGCGCATGAGCGCGAAGAAGCCCGACGCCAAGGTCGAGAAGGCGCCCGAGCCGGCGTCAGACCTGATCTGAAAGCGAGGTGAGGCGAGAATGCAGAACCGGTTGCACGTAGTCATCGGAGGGTATGGCCGAGTCGGTCGCTACCTCGCGAAGATGCTCGAGTTCGAGGGGCACACGGTTTCGGTCATCGACCAGGACCCGCTCGTGTTCGACTGTGACGAGTCCGAGGAGATCATGGGCCAGAAGTTCATCGGCCCGGTCTTCGACCGCGACGTGCTCGAAGACGCCGGCATCAGGGACGCCGACTGCTTCGCCGCCGTGACCTCGGGTGACAACAGCAACATCGTGGCGGCACGTACGGCCAAGGAGTTCTACCGCGTGCCCCGCGTCATCGCGCGCATCTACGACCCGCGCCGCGCCGAGATCTACCGCGGCCTCGGCATCTCGACCATCGCCTCGGTGTCTTGGACGAGCACCCGCCTGCTCGACATGGTCACGCACCCCGACCTGCACAGCGAGTACCAGTACGGCGACGCCGACGTCGAGATGATGGAGGTCGAACTGCCCGCCTCCCTCATCGGCAAGGCCATCTCCGACCTGTCAGTTCCGGGCGAGATCGCCGTTGGAGCGATTCTGAGAGGTGGCCGAGGCGTCCTCCCGGTCACCGGCACCACCTTTGAGAAGGACGACGTCCTCTACATCAACGTGCTGCGCGAGAGCGCCGATAAGCTCGAGCGCCTGCTCGGGTTCAAGGAGTAGGTGAAGACGATGAACATCGTTATCGTCGGAGCGGGCAAGTCGGGCGTCTACCTCGCAGAGAAGCTGCGCGCCCACCACTCGCTGACGCTCATCGAGCCGCGCCCCGACCGCGCTGAGTACGTCGCGGCCCGGATGCCGGACGTCCGTGTCGTGCGCGGCGATGGCTGCGAGCCGAGCGTGCTGGATCGCGCCAACGTGGGCCACGCCGACCTTGTCGCTGCTCTCACGGGCGACGACGAGGACAACCTCGTGGTCTCGTTCCTCGCCAAGACAACGCTGAAGGTCCCGCTCGTCTTCGCGCGAACCAACCACCCCAAGAACGAGTGGCTCTTCACCAAGCAGTGGGGTGTGGACGTGGCCATCTCAACGGCCAACGTCATCTACAACCTCATCGAGAAGGAGGTCAGCCTCGGCGACGTCATCACGCTGATGGGCCTGTCGGCGGAGAACATGGTCATCGACGAGCTCACGCTGACCGCCGATGCCAAGGCCGTGGGCAAGACGCTCGCCGAACTCAATCTCCCCAAGGCCGCCCACATCATGGCGATCATCTCGGGCGGCGAGATCGTCGTGCCGAGAGGCGACACGCTGCTGGGCGCTGGCGACGAGGTGCTGATCCTGTCCGCAATCGGCGAAGAGACACGACTGCGCGCGACGTTCGGAGTCCACCAGTAGGGGCGACGCCGAGTAGTCCGGAGACGCCTATCGCATCGAACTGAGTCGGTACGTCGTCTCAGCGAGCGAGGCCGCTGCGAACTGCTCGTCTTCGGCGTACGCCGTCTCGCCCTTTGAGAAGATGTATCCGGCCTTGTGACGGCTTTGCTGCTTCAGGGTGAAGTCGAGATGCGCCTTGGCCCAGCCGTAGGACTTCGGGTCGATCTTGGCGCCGAAGACCTCGATGTCGAACTCGGCAGCGTTGAACCGGCGCACGGCGCTGCGGTCGATGCTCGTCGGGTAGTAGATGTTGGGCGTGGGTGTGTGGTTCTTCCCTCGGCGATAGATCGTACCGCCGGGCGGCCGGAACTGCGGCACGGGAAACATCCGATTGTTGAGCGACCACCACACGAGCCCCAGGTTGTTCATCACTTCGCCGGGCACCTTCTTGCCCGCCCGAGCCGAGACGAGCGACACCTTCGCGATCATCTCCGAGACTGAGAACATGTAGTCGGGGTTGATGCGGCTGTGGTTGGTCACGGTCCCGTCTGAATTCAGATTGCTGCCTTTGATGCGGGGGTCCGTCCCCACCTGTGCCGGAGTTGCCAGAGCCATGAGCGCGTACCAGCGCCCCTGCCGGTCCCAATCCAGCGAGTGGGGATTGCTCGAGAACTCGCGGGCTGCGAACAAGAGCAGCGAGGCGTTCCAGCCGTCCTCCTCCGATTTGGAGTCGCCTGGAGTGAGCACGGTGCCAGACGCATCCATGTAGTAGGGCGGATCGATCGTGAGCAGGTGGTCGGCCTCGGCGGCGACGTCACTGGCTACCAGACTACGTGTGACTGGCGGGAGGTTGTTCCAGACCATTCGTGCGCCGAAGCCCATGTACGTGGTCCACAGCGCCGACTGCCAGCCGCTTCCCCAATGGTCACGGCCGTAGGACACGGCGAGGTCGTTGATCCAGGCAACCGTGCGGTGCGCGGCCACGCTCCCGCTAACCGTGACGGTCTTGGTGCGGTAGTACCCCTTGTTCAGGGCGATGGCGGTCGCGTAGGCGGCCATCGCCTCGGCGCGGATGCTCGTGAGTCTCGAAGGCAGAATCTCGACGCTAACCGTGCTTTGAAGGGATCCGTCAGGCCCGTACACAGGGGCAGCGGTCGTCTCGTAGGCGGGGTAGATGGCCTTGAACCAGCTCGTGTGCAGGTAGCGCAGCTCGTTGTTGGTGGCGCTCAGCGCGCGAGAGCGCAGGTCAAGCCTCTGCGCCGACCGGCTCATCGCCTTGGCGCTCGCCGACGCGGGCACGCCCGAGACCACGACAGCGATGGCGATCGCGAGTACGCCGAGCCGAGCACAACGTCGTATCCCGAAGCTCATCGGCGCACCCCTTCCTCGATTAGGCGAATCCTGCGTGTCCACAGACTATACTTCAGGTTGACCAATGCGCCCGATGGTTTTGCCTGTTGTTACGGCCGCGCCGGGACGTGACGTGGGTTTGGCGACAGGCCGGACGAGAATGTTCTTCGTTGTGAGAGGTTGAGGCACTTGTTGGGTAGGAGCGACCTTCGGGTTCGCGCGGCACTCGCCTTGGTGGCGGCTCTAATGGGAGCCGTCGGCTTCCTGTCTCTTCCGCACGCCGCTCGAGCGGATGTTGCAGCGGATGCGCAGCTCCGGTCTGCCGAGAGCGCTGCAGCCAACCGTGTCCGTGCGACGGAACTTCAGCTTCCGTACTGGGCGTTCACCTACTACACGCGTGACAACGCTTGGATCACCCTCGGGCCCGACGGATGGACGAGTGGCTACCTGCCTGGCGAGCTTTGGCGTCTCTACGCGCTGAGGGGTGACGGATGGTTCAGGACTCACGCCAACACTCGGCTGGCGCCTATCGCCCGCCACGATCCGGCGTGGACCGAGCTCGACATCGGCATCCGCTACTTCTACAGCTGCGCGTCGGACTACGACCTCACCGGCGATGCGGCCGCGAGGAGCCAAGCGCTCGTGGCAGCCAACTCCATGGCCATCGGCTTCAATCCCGCAGCTGGCGTCGTGAGCCCCGCCAGCGCCACGAACACGGCCACCGTCATCATCGACGATCTGATGAACGTGCAGCTGTTGTGGTGGGCAGCCGACCACGGCGGTTCGCCGGTCCTGCGCTCCGTGGCCAACGCACACACGCTTACGACCGCGCGGGACTTCGTTCGCGCGGACGGCAGCACGTACCAGTTCGTCTCCTACGAGACATCAACCGGCGCGGTGGTCGACCGAGGGACGAGGCAAGGTTGCTCGGACGACTCGACGTGGTCTCGCGGCCAGGCCTGGGCCATCCACGGCTTCGCGAACGGCTACCGCGAGACGCACAACCCGGTGCTTCTAGCAGCGGCTCGCAAAGTGGCCGACTGGTATCTCGCGCACCTTCCTGATGACATGGTGCCGTACTGGGACTTCGAAGCGCCTGACATTCCCAACGCCCCCCGAGACAGCTCGGCTGCTGCGGTGGCAGCTTCGGGGCTGATCGACCTGTCGATGCTCGATCCGGACGTCGCCAACCGCACCCGCTACGAGGCTGCGGCGCGAGCAACGCTGCAGTCTCTGTCATCGCCGAACTACCTCTCGACCGGGCCGAACCCAGCGGTGCTCCTGCATGGAACGATGAGCTACAGCGCTGGCTCCTACGACGTCGGCCAGTCCTTCGGCGACTACTTCTACCTGGAGGCACTCCAGCGTCTCCGTCGACTCACACCGGCCCAGAAGCCCTGGCGCATCGTTCGCACGGTGGCGAGCTCGGGATCGCCGTCTCGCGCTATCGACCGCTCGGAGTCGACGTCGTGGACGTCGAAGGGCAAGCAGTGGATCGACGTAAAACTCGAGCGCCGAACGACGGTGAGCGCCGTCGGCGTGGGAGTGCGGTGGGGAGCGAGTCGCTCGGCAACCCTGAAGGTGCAGGTCTCTTATGACCGCAAGCACTGGCGTACCGTGCGGGTCGCGCGAAGCGGCGGCGATTGGGCCGGGGTCGAGACGTACCGCTTCACCCCATCCAGGACCCGATGGGTGCGCCTCGCGGTCTCGGGCACGTCGCACAACTCCGCCAACGGAATCACGATGCTGCGAGTCTACTGATGCCCGCGCTGCCCGCGCCAGGTGCTGTCTTTGCGTGCTAGGCTCGATGCTATGAACTGGCGACGACTGACAACGGCGGGTGGAGGGTACCCTTTCGCGATTGTGGCGGTGGGCCTGGCGACGCTCCTGTTCTTGCCATTCCGCGATCTGCTTCAGACCACCGTCTTCATGCTGCTGTACGTTCCGGTCATCATCTCCATCGCTCGCCTTGTCGGCGTTCGCGCCTCGACGGCAGCAGCCGTGCTCGCGTTCCTAGCGCTCGACCTGCTCTTCATCCCGCCCTACTACCACGTCACGGTCGCATCGCTGTCCGAGTGGCTCGGCCTAGTCGTCTTCCTTCTGATTGCACTTATCGCCGGCCAACAGACCGGTCAGCTCCGCGCTCGTGAGCGCGCCGCAGTCCGCCGCCAGGACGAACTCGCATTGCTCAATCGGCTCGCCTTCCGCGTCGCCTCCGAGAAGAGCGTCTCGGCGATAGCCGAGTTCATCGTCGGCCAGGTCACCCAGGTGCTCGGCGCCCGGCGCGCGGCCCTCTACGTCGGCGGCCCGGGCACGGGGACTCCGCGGTGCCTCGCGCAGGCTGGCCTGCTGCGACCGTCGAGCGGAGAGGCGGCGCTGGTTGGCTGGGTGCTGCGCACGAGCAAGGCGGTCGGCCTGCCCGCAACCGAAGGCGTGCCCTACGATCAGCGGCTCGTCTCAGTAGGCGCCTCCGATGCCATTCCTGGAGTCGAGACCGCGGGGGCGTTCCTGCCGCTGCAGACGGCCAACAGTCTCGAAGGCGTCCTGTTCGCCGACCCAGCGCAGCCCGCAGGGTTCTCGGCAGACGACGCGCGACTGCTCGCGGCGGTCGCCAACCTCGCTGCGACTTCGCTCGAGCGCCAGCGCCTCGCGGGCGACGCGGCTCACGCGGAGGCACTGCGCGAGGCCGACCGACTCAAGTCCACGCTGGTCAGCTCCGTCTCGCACGAGCTCAAGACGCCCCTCGCGGCGGCCACGGCCCGCGTGACCGGACTGGTGGAGGAAGGGGAGGGCTGCGATGCAGCGCGCGTTCACGAGGAGCTCACCGCCGTCGCCGAGGACCTCGTGCGGCTCAACGACTCCATCGGCGACCTGCTCGATCTTTCGCGCCTCGAATCCGACGCCTGGCAGCCGCATTTCGACCTGTACGACGTGCGCGACGTCCTGGGCACGGTGCTCTCGCGGCTCTCGGCGAGTCAGCGCGAGCGCGTCCGGTTCGATCTGCCCGAGAACCTGCCCGATATCCGCGCCGACTTCGCTCAGCTGGCCCGCGCGCTCTCGAACCTCGTGGAAAACGCGCTGGTCTACTCGCCGGCCGACGCGCCCGTGCGCGTGTCAGCTCGCCGAGCAGGCGGTGGGATCGAGCTGTCGGTCACCGACGCGGGCCCTGGAGTCACCGACGCCGAGAAGGCGCACATATTCGAGAAGTTCTACCGCGGCCATGCGTCGGCAAGTGCGCCGGCGGGCACGGGGCTGGGCCTTGCGATTACGCGCGAGATAGTGCGAACCCATGATGGAACACTGAGAGTAGAAGACGCGCAGCCCCGTGGCTCGCGTTTCGTGCTGACGATCCCATCGAGTCCCAAGGAGCCAGCGTGACACCCGAAGGTGCCCCCGAGCGAGCCCAGCGAGTGTTGGTCGTCGACGACGAGGAGCAGATTCGCCGAGCGCTGAAGTCGGTTCTGCAGGCCCGCCACTATGAGGTCGACCTCGCCGAGACCGCCGAGCAAGGCCTCGAGATGACCGCAAGCCGAACGCCCGACATCATCGTGCTCGACCTCACGCTGCCTGGAATGAGCGGCCTTGAGGCCTGCAAACGGCTGCGCGAGTGGTACGAGGGCCCAATCCTCATCCTGTCGGTGCGCAACGCCGACGACGACAAGATCGCCGCACTCGACTCGGGCGCAGACGACTACCTCACCAAGCCGTTCTCCACTGGCGAGCTCCTCGCGCGCATCCGCGCTCTGCTACGTCGCACGCACTCAGTCGACACTGCCGTCGCGGAGTTTCGCTCCGGCGACCTGTGCGTCGACTATCCCAAGAGAACGGTGACGGTGAAGGGCGAGCTCGTGCACCTGACCCGCACCGAGTTCGATATCCTCGCCATGCTCTCGCGCAACGCTGGTCGAGTCGTGACCTCGCGGATGCTGCTCGACTCGGTGTGGGGGCCCGAGTATGTAGGCGACACCCAGACGTTACGCGTCCACGTGTCGCATTTACGTCGCAAGATCGAGTCGCCGGGCGATGTCTCGCACTACATTCTGACCGAGCCGGGCGTCGGATTCCGATTCGTGGAGCCCGAAGCGGGCTAGATTCGTCCTCCGTTTCGGGCTATCGGCGAATCTTTTCGCAATCTTCACGCGGGCCTTCGAGCCCTTTACGCGTCCTGAACAGTCCGCTCGCCATACTTGGAGGGCGGGCTTTTGTGCGTCCGTGCATCTTGAGTACCGACCGGATGGAGTCGCGTCATGATCGTTTGGGCCTCGGCGTTGGTGTTCGTTGCAGCGCTGATCGCAATGTGGGCATGGGTGGGTCAAACGCGTCGTCACGGTCACGCTCGCAAGCGCGCGCGTTGAGTTCAAAGAAGGGGTGTAGCTGATGGAGTTCTTGATTGATGTGCTCGTTGTCTTAGGTGTCGTCGTCGCGGTGGGCATCACCGTCGTCTACGTGTACCTCGCGGACAGGATGGTGTCCGGACGATGAGTGCACAAGACATCATCGTCGGCATCATTTCGGTCGGCGTTCTGCTCTATCTACTTTGGGCGCTCATCAACCCGGAACGCCTGTAGGAGGCAGCCGAGATGCCACTCATAGACCTCATACAGATGACGCTCTACGTCGTCTTGATCGTTGCGGCTGCCAAGCCGATGGGCACTTTCCTATTTAAGGTATTCACGGGTGAGAAGACGCTACTTCACCCTGTGCTCGCACCTGTTGAGCACGGGATCTATCGGATGGTGGGTGTCGACCCCGAGGGTGAGATGACGTGGGTCGCCTACGCGATCTCGGTGCTGATGTTCTCGGGCGTGGGACTGCTCTTTCTCTACGCGCTACTGCGCCTGCAGGGCGTACTGCCGCTGAACCCCGCCGGCGTTCCGAGCATGCCGAGCCTGCTCGCCCTGAACACTGCCGTGTCGTTCATGACGAACACGAACTGGCAGGCCTACGCGGGGGAAACCGGCGTGAGTTACCTCACGCAGATGGTGGGACTGACGTGGCACAACTTCGTCTCGGCAGGGGCCGGCATCGCGGTTGCCGTCGCGTTCGTGCGCGGTCTGACGCGCATGGGACGCAAGGAGATCGGCAACTTCTGGGTCGACCTGACGCGCGCGTGCCTCTACGTGCTGCTGCCCATCTCGCTGATTCTCAGCTTGGGGCTGATGTCCCAAGGTGTCATCGACAACTTCAGTCGCCCGACCCAGGTAAAGACCGTGGAAGGCGCGATGCAGACAATCGCGCAGGGCCCCGTCGCATCGCAGGAGGCTATCAAGGAGCTGGGCACGAACGGCGGCGGCTTCTTCAACGCCAACTCGGCGCATCCCTTCGAGAACCCTACGCCGATCACGAACTTCCTCGAGATTCTCGCGATCCTAGTCATCCCGGCGGGACTCGCGTACATGGTGGGCAAGTTTGCGGGGGACACCCGCCAAGGCTGGGTGCTGCTGGCCGCGATGACGCTGATCTTCATCGTTGGTCTCTCGGTGGTCTATGGCTTCGAGCGCGCGGGCAATCCTAACCTCGCTCGCGTCGGGGCCAACCAAGCGCAAACCGCCGGCAGCTCGGGCGGAAACATGGAAGGCAAGGAGGTGCGGTTCGGAATCGCGCAGACGTCGCTGTTCGTCAACGCGACGACCGCGGCTTCGTGCGGTGCCGTCAACGCCGCGCAGGACAGCCTCACGCCGCTCGCCGGAGGAATGGCGATGCTCAACATCGCTCTTGGCGAGATTGTGTTCGGAGGCGTGGGCTCGGGCCTGTACGGCATGTTGATCTTCGCGATTATCGCGGTGTTTATCGCCGGCCTGATGGTCGGGCGAACGCCGGAGTATCTCGGCAAGAAGATCGGGCCGACAGAGATGAAGCTCGCGATGCTCTCGGTGCTCGCGCTGGAAGCGGGCATCCTCATCATCGCCGGCATCGCAGTGGTCTACCCGCCGGCTGCCTCGGCCGTGGCCAACACCGGACCGCACGGACTTTCCGAGATCCTGTACGCCGCCACCTCAGCGGTCGGCAACAATGGCTCCGCATTCGCCGGCCTCAACGCTACCGGTCCGTTCTACACGATCGCGCTGAGCATCGGCATGTTCGTTGGTCGTTTCTTCTTCATCGTCCCTGTGCTTGGCATTGCCGGCGCCATGGCGCAGAAGAAGGTCGCGCCACCGTCCTCTGGCACGTTCCCGACAACCGGTGGGCTCTTCGTCGGCCTGCTCGTCGGCGTGATCATCATTGTCGGGGCGCTCACGTTCTTCCCCGTCTACGCGCTCGGTCCGATTCTCGAGCACCTGCTCATGACCGCCGGCCGGCTCTTCTAAGGAGGATCGATGTCTGACACCAATCTCACCGATGCAGTAGAGAGCAAGGAACATAAGCCCCGCGGCGGCGTCGCCTCCGATCCTCAACTCATCGTCGGCGCCATTCTCGATGCGCTTCGCAAACTCGACCCGCGTACGCTCTACCGCAATCCGGTCATGTTCGTTGTCGAGATCGGCAGCATCATCACCACGGCATACGCAATCGCCTCAGCCTCGAGCGGCGGCAAGGACCTGGGCTTCTTCGTCGCACTGGCGTTCTGGCTCTGGTTCACCGTCCTGTTCGCCAACTTCGCGGAGGCGATGGCCGAGGGACGTGGCAAGGC
Organism: Coriobacteriia bacterium; assembly: GCA_031292615.1. Lineage (NCBI taxonomy): Bacteria > Bacillati > Actinomycetota > Coriobacteriia > Coriobacteriia bacterium. The sequence continues at coordinate 50,573 of JARLGT010000111.1, forward strand.
CCAGGCGGATGCGTTGCGCAGCTTGAGCACCGACACCACCGCCAACCGTCTGGCGGCATCCGGCGATACCGAGATCGTGGCGGCCTCCGATCTTCGCCGAGGCGACACCGTCGTTGTCGTTGCCAACGAGATCATCCCTGGCGACGGCGACGTGATCGAGGGAATCGCCTCGGTCGACGAGTCCGCCATCACCGGCGAGTCGGCCCCGGTCATCCGCGAGAGCGGCGGCGACCGCAGCGCGGTAACTGGCGGCACGAAGGTCCTCTCGGACCGCATCGTCGTCCGCATCACGTCGGACCCGGGCCAGACGTTCCTCGACCGCATGATCGCGCTCGTCGAGGGCGCCAGCCGCCAGAAGACCCCAAACGAGATTGCGCTCGACATCCTGCTTATCGTGCTGACCATCATCTTCGTGCTCGTGGTCATGACGCTGAAGACGTTCGCAATCTACTCGTCGGGTGATGTGTCCGTCAGCGTTCTCATCGCGCTCCTCGTCTGCCTCATCCCGACAACCATCGGCGGGCTTCTCTCGGCAATCGGTATCGCCGGCATGGACCGCCTCGTGCAGCGCAACGTGCTCGCGATGTCAGGGCGCGCGGTCGAGGCCGCGGGCGACGTGGACGTGTTGCTGCTCGACAAGACGGGCACCATCACCTTCGGCAACAGGCAGGCCGCCGAGTTCCTGCCAGTCTCGGGCGTCACCGAGACCGAGGTCGCCGACGCCGCGCAGCTCGCATCTCTCTCCGATGAGACGCCTGAGGGCCGCTCGATCGTCGTACTTGCCAAGCAGTTCGGCATCCGCGAGCGACATCTCGACGAGGCCACCACGCAGTTCATCCCGTTTACGGCGCAGACGCGGATGAGCGGCATCGACATAGGCGACGAGCAGATCCGCAAGGGCGCAAGCGAGTCGGTGGCTACGTGGGTCGAGTCGCTTGGCGGTACCGCACCGGCCGATCTCGACGGACTGGTGCGCAGCGTGTCCGAGAAGGGCGGCACTCCGCTCGTGGTCTCGCGAGGCAACAAGGCGCTCGGCGTCATCCACCTGAAGGACATCGTCAAGGGCGGCATCCGCGAGCGCTTCGAGCAGCTTCGCGCGATGGGCATCCGCACGGTGATGATCACCGGCGACAACCCGATCACGGCGGCGGTCATCGCCAAGGAAGCCGGCGTGGACGACTTCCTTGCGCAAGCCACGCCCGAGACCAAAATGGAGCTCATCCGCAGGGAGCAGGGGAGCGGCAAGCTGGTCGCGATGACCGGCGATGGTACCAACGACGCGCCGGCGCTCGCTCAGGCCGATGTTGGCGTCGCGATGAACACAGGGACGAGCGCTGCCAAGGAAGCCGGCAACATGGTCGACCTGGACTCCGACCCCACCAAGCTCATCGAGATCGTAGCCATCGGCAAGCAGCTGCTCATGACACGCGGCTCGCTGACGACGTTCTCCATCGCCAACGACGTTGCGAAGTACTTCGCGATCATTCCGGCGATGTTCATGGTGACGCACCCGGAGCTCGCCAAGCTCAACATCATGGGCCTGCACTCGCCCCAGAGCGCGATCATGAGCGCCGTCATCTTCAACGCGCTCATCATCGTGGCGCTCATCCCGCTGGCGCTCAAAGGCGTCAAGTACCGGCCGGTGGGCGCGGGCGCACTCCTTCGCCGCAATCTGCTGATCTACGGGCTCGGCGGAATCATCTTGCCGTTCATCGGCATCAAGCTGATCGATGTCATCCTCGTCGCATTCCACCTCGGTTAGGAGACCGGCATGAGACGCGCACTTCTTATCTCGCTTCGCATGGCGGTTGTGACCGTCGTCCTGACCGGCCTGATCTATCCGCTCGTGGTGTGGGGCATCGGCGCCGTTCTCTTCCCCAAGCAGGCCGCCGGCAGTCTCGTCACCAACCAAAGCGGCACCGTGATTGGTTCTACGCTCATCGCTCAGTCCTTCACTGCCGACAAGTACTTCCACCCGCGTCCGTCCGCGGCCGGTACCAACGGATACGACCCGATGGCCTCGGGTGCGAGTAACCTCGGGCCGACCAACGCCAAGCTGGTCGACAACGTGAAGCGGCTGGTCGGCCTGGCCGAGCGTGCGGATCACATCAAGCCAGGCTCCGTCCCGATCGACATGGTTACCAGCTCGGGCAGCGGGCTAGACCCCGACATCTCGCCGGACAACGCAGCCCTGCAGGTTGCTCGCGTCGCCCAGGCGCGAGCGCTGACGCAAGACGCGGTCAAGCAGCTCGTGGCGAGGTATACGTCCGGGCGCGACCTCGGGTTCCTCGGCGAGCCTCGGGTCAACGTGCTTGAGCTCAACCTAGCCTTGGACCAGGCGAAGTAATGGCTGACAGCGAGAGCCGGTGCGCTGCGCCTCGCGGGACGCACCGGCTCTATCTCGGATACGCCCCAGGTGTGGGGAAGACCTACGCGATGCTCGTCGAGGCCAGGCTGCGTGCGGCGCGAGGCGAAGGCGTGGTCGTAGGCTACCTGGGGCCGCATGTCCGGCCTGAAACAAAGAAGCTGTCCGAAGGCATGGAGACAATCGCACCATTGCGTGTCGTTTACCACGGCAGCGAGTTCGCCGAGCTGGACACCGATGCCGTCGTCGCCCGGCATCCGGAATGGGCCGTGATCGACGAACTTGCGCATTCGAACGTGCCGGGGATGGAGTGTGAAAAACGATGGCAGTGTGTCGAGCAGATTCTCAATGCGGGGATTGGCGTGCTCTCGACGCTCAACGTACAGCATGTCGAGAGTCTCAACGACTACGTCTATCAGGTGAGTGGCGTTCGCGTCGCCGAGACAATCCCGGATGAGTTCGTCGACGCGGCTGATGTGATTGTGGTCGACATCGACCCGGAGGATCTGCTCGTCCGCCTCAAGCATGGCGCGGTGATGCCCGCTGATGAGGTCCGGCCAGCGCTCATGCATTTCTTCCGGAAGCGCACGCTCGTGGCGCTGCGCGAGCGGGCGTTGGCGGTCCGCTCTTCACATTCGCGGATCATAGGTAGCGTCTGTGACGAGTCGTGATGGGCTTTTGCGCTATCGTGACCGATGGCTGGTGCCTACGACGGGAGGACGAGTTTGACCGCGGATAGCTTGGGCAAGCCGGGCTGCCACAAGGTGTTTCTGGGTTACGCCGCCGGCGTCGGCAAGACATACACGATGCTCGCCGAGGCCCAGCGTCGCCGTGCGCGCGGCGAGGACATCGTGATCGGCTACGTCGAGCCGCACCTGCGCCCAGATACGCTTGCAATGGTCGAGGGTCTCGAGATCGTGCCGCCGAAGCTCATCGACTACCACGGCGCTACTTTCACGGAGCTCGATACCGACGCGGTCATAGCGCGACATCCCAAGAGCGTGCTCGTCGACGAGCTGGCGCACACCAACGTGCCGGGCACTCGACACGAGAAGCGCTGGCAGTCGGTTGAGGAGCTTCTCGACGCCGGGATCAATGTGCTCTCGACCGTCAACGTGCAGCACCTTGAGAGCCTGAACGACACGGTGTGTACGATCACCGGCGTGTGCGTGCGAGAGACGGTGCCCGACCGAGTCTTGGACCAGGCTGATGAGGTCGAACTCGTCGACGTGCCACCCGACGCGCTGATCAACCGTTTGCGTCGGGGCGCGATCTACGCGCCCGACAAGGTGGACCAGGCACTCAGCAACTTCTTCCGCCGAGGCAACCTCGTTGCACTTCGCGAGATGGCGCTCCGTAAGGCCGCCGAGGAAGTCGACGACGACCTGGAGGAGTTCATCGCCTCGCACGACGTCGACAAGACGTGGGGAGCGGTAGATCGAGTGTTGGTCGCCGTCACAGCGCGCAAGCAGAGCGCGAAGTTGGTGCGCCGAGGCTTTCAACTCGCGCACAGGCTCGACGGGGACATGTGGGTCATTCTGGTCAAGCCGGCCGCCGTACTTCTCGGCGCGGGCGAGCAAGAGGCGGTCGACGAGATCCGAGCCCTGACCGAGGAGCTCACTGGCAACTTCATCGAGGTGAGCAGCGAAGACACCGCGACCGGCATCATCGAGTTCGCGCGCTCGCATCAGATCACGTTCATCGTGATGGGCCAGTCAGTGCGTGGGCGGCTCGACGAGATCCTTCACGGGTCCATCGTCAACCGCATCATGCGCGAGACTCGCAATATCGACGTAGTCATTGTTGCCGAGTCGAACTCGACCGAGCCGCAGTAGGGCGAGGCGGGTCCGGCTTCAGCTCGGTGTTTTGTTGCGTTGCAATCAGAACGAGAAAGGACCTCGGCACACTCGCCGAGGTCCTTCTTGAGTCAGAAACGAACAGCTTAGAAGTTGTTCCAGTGGTTGGTGTTGTCGTGCGTCCACGTCTGGTTCGAGTAGCCAGTGCCGGTCGGTCCTTGGAACTCGATCCCCGTGCTCGTGATCTTCATCGAGTAGTTGTGACCGGCGCCGCCGGGGCCGTTCCAGCTGACCGTACCGTCACCGTTGTCGGTGAGGCCCACGCCAGCGGTACCAGTGTCGCCGCGAGAGCCACTGTCTCCACGGGCACCCTGAATGCCTTGGTAGCCAGTGTCGCCACGTGCGCCTGCCACTCCGGCAGTACCAGTATCGCCCTTGGCGCCCTGATAGCCCTGATAGCCCTGGACACCGGTGTCTCCGCGGTCGCCCTTGGTACCCTGCAGGCCCATCGAACCTGCGAGGCCCTGTGCGCCCTGATAGCCCTGCGTGCCTTGGTCGCCCTTCAGGCCCTGGAAGCCCTGAATTCCGGCGAGACCCTGCGCGCCCTGGACGCCCGTATCTCCGTGGTCGCCCTTGAGACCCTGGGGACCCATGAATCCTGCAAGACCCTGCGGGCCTGCGTCACCGTGGTCGCCCTTGGAGCCCTGAAGACCCTGGAAGCCCTGGAAGCCTTGAAGACCCTGATCGCCCTGAGCACCCTGATCGCCCTTGGAACCCTGAGCGCCCTGAACGCCGCGATCGCCTTGGTCACCGCGATCGCCTTGGTCGCCCTTCAGGCCCTGGAGACCCATGAAGCCCGCGAGACCCTGCGAGCCTTGATCGCCCTGAGCCCCTTGGTCGCCTCGGAGACCTGGGAAGCCCTGGTCGCCCTTGTCGCCCTTGGAACCCTGCGAGCCATCATTGCCCTGCGAGCCCGTCCAACCCTGGTCGCCTTTGTCGCCCTTGGAGCCTTGCGAGCCTTGATCGCCCGCCGAGCCCTGGTCGCCCTTGTCGCCTTGGTTGCCCTTGTCGCCGGGCAGGCCCTGCCAACCCTGGTCGCCTTGGTCGCCCTTGTCGCCCTTCGAGCCCTGCCAGCCGGCAGTACCCGTCGAGCCAGCCGCACCGGCAGGCCCCTGAGCGCCAGTTGCGCCAGTCTCACCCGTGGCGCCGAGAGCACCGGTTGCACCGGTGTCTCCCTTGTCGCCCTTCACGCCCTGCGCACCGGACAGACCTGCGGAGCCCCAGGCGATTCTTGACTCGCCCTTTTTGAGCTTAGCGGTCTTTCCAGTGAGGACGCGTAGAACACCGGTCTTCTTGTTGTACGCAGCCGATATGCTGCCGTTCGCTGCGAAGGCGCCGGTCGAGGCAAGCAGAACCGCGACTAGAGCAGACACAATCGCAATCGTTATCGCCTTGGATCCGAACGCCTTGCGCGCAATATCCCCAGCTTTGGAGAACATCCCCCACTCCCTCCCACGACCACCCCGGTCCGGGAGGGCGGCTTTGTTGGCCCACGCATGATCCCTGCTGGCCTAGCCGTACACCGTCTGGCGCACTCGATCCGGCGAATGCGCAGGGACGGACTTGGAACACAACTCTATATAACATATCGGCAGCTAGCGCGGTTACTTTAGCGCCATCTGCGGGGCCATCGGGAAGAACGTACGAATCGGCGCGACCCAGTCTCCCCACTGGCCGTCACGTCTCGCCCCCTATCTCACCCGTTACCCGCCAGATGGGTTCTCGAAACTTGCGAGGCTGTGTTGGAGGCTACTGGTGGGTGCCGGGGACGAATCCGTCGGCCGCGGTTGGTCCAGCCTGCACGTCGATCGCGAATCCTCCGCCCAGCGAGTACAGCAGTCGACTGTTCAGGTACACGAACGCGCCTGCCGGATACTGCTTCATCGAGCCTGCGTAACCTACGGCGATGTACGGCGCCCCAGCAATGACGTTCTGGCCCGTCGACGACTTGAAGTCGGACAGCTGCTGGGCCGTCGGCACGACGCGTGTGAAGTCGACCGCGAAGCCCTCGGATCCGGCCGAGCCTGACGCGATAAGCGATACGGCCTGGTTGCGGGTTATCCCGGCCCAGTCCCAAGCCTTGGCATACCGCTGAATCGTCGAGGTGGGGTAGTTCTTCCACACATCGGCGGAACTGGTTGGCTCCGGGGAGAGCCACGTGATCTTCGACTGAGGCGTGATGTTCGGGAAGTTCTTGAGGGCCGGCAGCGCTCCGTCTTCCGCGCTCGCGCGATTCTTCGCCCACGTGGTGTCCTCAAGCTTGCGGAAGTAGCGGTTGGTTGTGGCTGCGGCCGCGTCGCGCGTGTCGAGTTCCGTGCTATCGAGCTTGGTTATGTCGATGACGTGGATGAGCTGGCCCTGCGTGATCGAGAGTTTGTCGGTGCCGATGACGCTGTATGTCACGGCGTTGCTGCCACTTGAGTCTGCCACAGGCAGCACCAGTTGGGTGTCCGAGATGAACTCGTAGGGCTGGCCCGTCACGTCCTCGTACCACGTGCCATGCAACCTGGACGCAGTCATCTTCTCGGGAGAGCACGCTGTCATTGCGAGGCACGCAGTTGCCAGTAGGGCGGCCGCAAGCAGGAGGCGAAACATCTTGCGTGAGGACATGTCGTTCCCTTCGTGCCGTAAGCATGCATGACGCGGTGTCCAAAGCGTAGCAGGAAGCGGCGCCTCTGTGGCGCCTCTCGGCGGCGGAATCCCGAGACGAAAAAGAGCGGGCCCCGGCATCTTGCCGGGGCCCGCATGCGATTGACGCTCGAACTACTAGAAGTTGCTCCAGTGATTGGTGGTGTCGTGCGTCCACGTCTGGTTGGAGTAGCCCGTGCCGGATGGCCCGTGGAACTCGATTCCGGAGCTCGTGATGCGCATCGAGTAGCTGTGGTTGGGTCCGTACCAAGAGACCGTCCCATCGCCGTTGTCGGTCAGGCCGACACCAGCAGTACCTGTGTCTCCGCGCGAGCCCTGGTCGCCACGGTCACCCTTGAGGCCCTGGATGCCCTGGTCGCCACGGTCACCCTTCGGGCCAGCGGTGCCGGTGTCACCCTTGGCGCCCTGATAGCCCTGGAAGCCTTGGACACCCTGGTCGCCCCGGTCACCCTTGAGGCCCTGAAGGCCCTGAATGCCCTGGAAGCCCTGCAAACCCTGGAAGCCCTGGATGCCCTGGTCACCCTTGTCACCCTTTAGACCCTGGAGACCCTGGAGGCCCTGGAAGCCCTGAGCACCCTGAGCACCCTGGTCGCCTCGATCACCCTTCAGACCCTGTGGGCCCATGAGCCCCGCAAGGCCCTGCGGACCCTGGTCGCCTTGGTCGCCCTTGTCGCCCTGCAGCCCTGGGAAGCCCTGGAAGCCGCGGTCGCCCTGGGCACCCTGGTCGCCCTTGTCACCCTTGAGGCCCTGGAAGCCCTGAAGGCCCTGGGCACCCTGGTCGCCCTGGTCGCCTTTGTCGCCCTTGAGACCTTGGAAGCCCTGCGGACCCTGAGCGCCCTGGTCGCCCTTATCGCCTTGGTAGCCGCGGTCGCCCTGGGCACCTTGGTCACCCTTGTCGCCCTTTAGCCCCTGCGGGCCCATGAGTCCCGCAAGGCCCTGGGCACCCTGGTCGCCCTTGTCGCCCTTGTCGCCCTGCAGGCCCGGGAACCCCTGGAACCCCTGATCGCCCTTGTCACCCTTGTCGCCACGGTCGCCCTTGTCGCCCTGGAAACCCTGGTCGCCACGGTCGCCCTTGTCGCCTTTGTCGCCCTGCCAGCCGGGGGTGCCGGTTGCGCCTTGGTCACCGCGCTCGCCCTTGGGGCCCTGGAAGCCGATCGTACCGGTTGCCCCTGTCGCGCCAGCCGGACCGGCAGGACCGGTAGCGCCAGTCGCACCCGTCGGGCCCACCGGGCCCTGCGCGCCCTGGTCGCCCTTCTCGCCCTTGTCACCCTTGTCACCTTGGGTGCCTGCGAGGTTCCAGGCGATGCGCGTTTCGCCCTTCTTGAGCTTGGGTGTCTTGCCGGTGAGAACGCGCACCACGCCGGTCTTCTTGTTGTAGGCAGCAGAGATGCTGCCGTTGGCAGCGAGTGCGCTGGTTGTCGCAAGCAGGATTGCGAGAACCGCAGACACAATCACCACCGATAGTGCTTTGGATCCAAATGCTCGACGTGCAGCCCCACTAGCTCTTGCCAGCATCGCTAACTCCCCTCCCGCGGCGCCACCCGATCCCACGAACGGCGTCCTGTCCCATCTTTGAAACCAGCGCCTGCCATACGTCAGACAGTCGCTCGCGCGTATGCGCGGAAGGAATGTACTCAGTGCGGACTGCATACACTCCCATATTGGCTATCGGCTCTTACCCATCATACTTTAGCTTCTACCCGCGAGAATTTCTCGCGTATCGCCTCCAGCTGTCCTTAATCGTACCAAAATCTATGAGATTTGTGCACAGGCGCGTTCGCTCTCCTCAGAGCACCTCCCGTCCCCAAGCTGAGACCGTCTGTCCCCGATATAGGTTAGGAGTGCGGGCGCTGGTCCTCCCAAACGTGGTAAGGTCACTTCATATACTCAAGCGCAGGCACGATGGGACGGGGCGCCAGGCCAATGCCACTGCGGGGTGTGCGACCTCGTGCGTTGATTGGGGAATCCAAAGGGGAGCCAACGGGTTTCCGCGACGAGCGAATGCAGGCGTAGCTGCTGCGTTCCACGAGCGCCGATTCCTGCACCGCCTCTGGACGCGAGCATGGATACGGGGGGTGTCTTGCCGGCACATGTCTCCGGCCCGCTGGGGAGAGGGAGAGCACATGGACCGCTCACGGGGTTGTCTGCAAAGCAACGAACCGACCGGAGCCAGACGTCTGTCGACCGTCGGCCTTGAGTGGCTCCCGGCATTCGCAACTGCCACTGGCATGTCGAATGACCCCCTGAGCGTGGGACATTCCTCTGCTGATTCACGTCCTGATGCGAGCACTGAGAGCCGTACGGAATGGGCCGGCCGATGGCTGGTCCGTGTCAAATCCACAATGGAGGCACCGATGGACCGCACGAGGAGTCTTGCGAAGACCGGTTCGCTTATGGCGTTGTGGGTGACACTCATGTGTGCCCTGATCGGAGCCGGGATTGCACCTGTCTCGGCATTCGCGCTGTCGAGCGGCCCGAACAACGCGGGGGCTGGCGCGAGCGGGGGCAGCGGCACCGCGTGGTCGAACCCCGGCAACATCACGACCGTAGGTTCGCCGTACGCGACGTGCGCGATTCCTTCGAGCAGCAACAGCGCACAGCTGCGGGCCACAAGCTATGGCTTCAGCATCCCGACGACCGCGGTGGTCGACGGAGTCTCGGTCACGATCAACCGGCAGAGCAGCAACAGCTCGAACCTCCAGGATGCGGTCGTCCAGCTCACCAAGGACGGAAGTACGCTCGTAGGCTCGAACTTGTTCTCGGGCACGACGTGGCCCACCTCGCTGACGACGGCTTCGTACGGCGGCACGAGCAACTTGTGGGGAACGACTTGGACCCCTGCCGAGATCAACGCCAGCACATTCGGCGTAGTACTCCAGGCCCAGAACACGAGCAGCTTCTCCACAAGAACCGGAACCGTCGACTACATCCAAGTCACCGTCACCTACCATATGGACACGACGCCCCCCGCCACCGCATCTGTGACCTCACCTGCGAGTGGATCGATCTACGCCGGTGCCGGCGTTCCAGCATCGTTCTCGGGCTCCGCCGCCGATGATGCGAGCGGCGTTGGCCTCAACGCGAACAGCACGACGTTCACGCTGCAGCGTCCCGACGGCCAGTACTGGAACGGCGTGAGCTGGGGAGCGAGTGCATTCCCGCTCGGCACCGCGCATAGCGCAACTACGGCAGGAACCACCGCAAGTTGGACAAGCACCTCCACGCTCCCGCCGGAGTGGAACCTTCTTCCCGATGGTGTCTACACGGTCACGGCAACAGCCAAGGACAAGAGCGGCAACTCCTTCACCGGCTCGGCTGTCACTTTCACACTCGACAACACAGCACCGGCAACCGCGACGGTTACGACGCCTGCCGATCTTTCAAGCTGGCGTGCAGGTACTATGCCCGCAACGTTCTCGGGGTCCGCTGCCGATAACGCCGGCGGCGCGGGGCTGAACGCCAACTCGACGTCATTCACTCTGCAGCGCCCGAGCGACAACTACTACTGGACCGGCTCGGCATGGCAGGCTTCGGCAGCCTATCTGGCTGCTACGAATACGGCAACGACCAGCGGGTCGAGTGCGACCTGGACAAGTTCGGCCACGATGCCAGCGTGGAGCACGCTGAGCAACGGCGTATACACGGTCACGGCTAGGGCGACCGACAAGGTGGGCAACACGTTCACCGGCACGGCTGTAACCTTCACCCTCGACCGCACAGCACCAACGACCGCCTCGGTGACCACGCCCGCGAAC